>JALSSR010000205.1 GCA_026984135.1 Bacteroidales bacterium | reverse complement strand
TCTTTGAATCCCGGATTTATAAAATAGCGTTCATAGGCACGAAATGGTTTATTTATCACATTTATAAGTCCAATGGCAAGCATACGGGGATAATATTGCAGGGATATCTTGTTATTTTTGTAAAGATGTGCCAATACATTAAATGAGTATCCAACGGAAGGGGGAAGAAGCAATCCTCTTGCATTAGAACCATTTTTGTCATTTTTATGCCCCATTGTACCTTTCTTATACTTTTACCGGTTGCAAAGATAAAATAATATCAATAAACAATCGTTTAAGCTTTTCAGGCAGTTAAAACAAAAAATGAGTACCTTTGTACAAGTTTTTGAACATTTTTAATTACAAAATGTTGTAGATAAGATTTAGTAAACTTTTAAAACAAATGAATATGAAAAAATTATTTTCAAACTTAGCAATTATTACCGGTCTTGCAATTGCAATGACGGCCTGCTATCCCGGAGGTGCGGAATATACTTCCGATACTGATATAGTTGTTACTCAGTACAATCCGGATTTCAACTTTAAAGATGTACAAACCTATTACCTTTCCGATTCTATTCAGCATCTTGTTGATGAAGGAGACACACCAAACAAAACTTATGACCAGGATATTCTGAACGACCTGAGAAATAATCTTAACAATGTCGGATGGCAACCGTTTAATTTGGATGATACTGTAAACGGAGCATTGCCGGATGTTGCCGTTGTTGTTACTGCTGCAGAAGTTACAACGTACAATATTTACAGTTACCCCTGGTATCCTTACTGGGGCTGGGGCTGGTATAAAAGTTCCGATTATTGGGGTTATCCCGGTTACGGGTGGGGTTATCCCTGGTATCCCGGAGGTACTTACGTCTCATCTTATAAAACGGGCACGGTTATCTGGAGACTTTTTGACCCTGAAGACACTGATGAAGCCGATTCCACAATTAATGTTGCCTGGCTGGGTGCTATTAATGGTGTGCTGGGTTCAAGCACAAGTAATACAAAAGCTAGAATTAAGGAAGGAATTGATAAGGCATTTAATCAATCTCCGTATTTAAAAGGTGAATAAGGATTAATCAATTTAAAAAGATAATAAAATGAAAAAATATATTTTAACAGCAATAGTATCAGTATTCGCAATTACAGCAGGATACTCACAGATTTCACTTTACACCCTTGATTATACTATGGGCTTTGGCCTCGGAAGTACCGGTGATTATATTAAAAAACCCAGTTTCAGAGGACTTACTTTTGAAGGTCGCGGATTTGTTACCGATAACATCTCGGTCGGAGCACTTTTTAATTGGTCAACATTTTACGAAGCACGTGAAAATGAAACTTACACACACGAATATACAACGATAACCGGTAACCAGTACAGGTATATAAATGCCTTTCCGATGTTGGCACAGGTTCACTACTATTTTGCCACTGACCCCCATAAAACAAGAGTTTATGCAGGAACGGGAATCGGAACATACAAAATTAATCAGGAAACCGATATCGGAGTATGGGCACTTGCTTATAACAAATGGCATTTCGGATTTGCTCCTGAAGTCGGAGTTGTATTACCGGTGGGTTACTCCACTATGGTCAATATTAGTGTTAAATATAATTATGCAGTAAAGACGAAAAATTCTCCGGAGTATTCCTGGATAGGACTAAATCTGGGTATTGCCTGGGGTAATTAACTATTAATATTTACCTTCCTTACATTAGGGAGTAAATATAGAATACGGGGACTTAAATCCCCGTTTTTTGTTACCAATAGGTTCGGATAAGGTTATTTTGATTATTTTTGACACATAAAATAAAATATCTACTTCTGAAAAAAACACATACTTAATGAAAAAAATTCTAATCTTATTGATTTTATCCTTTGGAATATATGCTGCTCAATCGCAGGTTTTGATTTCACTGCTTCTCGGAGATAAACTAAATTCTCCGGATCTGGAGTTCGGACTTGAAGGAGGTGGCAACTTTTCAAATATAACAGGTTTGGAAACAAAAAAATTCGCTTTAGATTGGAATCTTGGTTTTTATTTCGATATCAGAATAAAGCAATCACACTGGTGGGTTTACACAGGTGTTCTTGTTAAAGCTAAACTGGGATCCGGAAAACTGACTGAAAACGACCTTAGTTTCCTTAAAACGGATATTTATACTGATAAAGGAGATTATTATCAAAAGATAAATTACTTTCTGGTTCCTATCCTTGCAAAGTACAGATTCAATAACAGAATGTATCTTGAAGCCGGCACTCAGTTGGGACTGATGTATAAAGCCTGGGTTGAATTTAAGTCTGACGTTGAAGGAAAGCAAGCTATCGTTAAGGAGTTTAACAAAGATATGATAAACCGTATTGATGCAGGATTAATGGCGGGAACGGGATACAGGTTCAAAGGCAGAACAGGCTGGACAATAGGAATTAAGTACTACTATGGCCTTGCAAATGTTTATAAAGATAAGCCGGGAACAAAAAATAACTCCCTTTATTTGAAAGTAAACATCCCGATAGGTGCAGGAGAGGACGCACAAAAGAAAAGAGAAGCTAAGCTGAAGAAAAAGGCTGAAAAAAAAGCACAAAAACAAAATAAAAAAAACTAAAAAATGAAAACTATTTGGAAAATTTTAGCATTTGCATTAGTGATTATGACAATATTGCCATTTGAATCACAGGCACAAAAGAGAGTTGAAATAACCCCTTTCGGCGGATATATGTTCGGCGGACGTATAAGGTTTTATGAGGGAGAGCTGCGTATCAAGGATAATGGTAATTACGGAATAGCATTAAGTACGGAAATAAGACCGGATGTTCAGTTTGAATTATCCTGGAGTCAAATGCAGTCAAACGCCACTTTCAGACCCAATTACGGATATGGATACCTTGAAGGCTCCTTTGATGTCAATGTCAATTATTTTCAGGCAGGCGGAGTATGGGAAATGGATAAAGGAAAGATACATCCTTTCGGACTTTTTTCACTGGGCGCAACCTGGTTCGATGCAAAAGACTCAAAAATTGAGGATGTATGGCGTTTCTCAATGGCACTCGGCGGAGGTGTAAAAGTATGGTTTTCCGACGTTGTAGGAATAAGACTGCAAGGCAGATTTCTCGTTCCGATGTATTTTTCCGGCGCAGGTCTTTTCTGCGGTTTTGGTACCGGGGGTTCTAACTGCGGGGTTAGTGTCGGAACAAGTTCAACAATCCTTGAAGGTGATTTGACAGCCGGACTTATTTTCAAGCTGGGAAAATAAACTGATTTTACATTTTATTTATGTATGGGATTACAAATCCCAAAATACTTGCTTTCGGATTAGGCCGGCACACAATCCGGTACTGAAATCCGAAAGAGCCCTAAGTATGAGGCTGTGTCAATTTGAGCGAAAGGTTTTTTGCCACAAAGGCTCTAAGAATCACAAAATTACAAAAGTTACCCCGGCACTGACCTGCCCCTGCCCCTGCCCGTAGGTCAGGCGGGCGTCCGGTCAGCCGGGAATCCGAAAGAGCCCGAAGTACGATGCAGTATCATTTAAGGGGCTGTTCGGGATTTCCCAATCCCGAACCTGATAATCTCAGGATTTGCAATCCTGCGACAATATAAATTACCTTTTGTGGGATTTAGTGTCGTTTGAGTTTTTGTGTTTAAATTTTTTTTACCACGAAAACACAAAAACCACAAAACTTTTCGTAAAAAGTTTGCATAGAAGACGGGTGTTTCATTTTTAGACAAATCCATCATTAGTCTCACCTTTAGGGGAGATTTAGAGGGGTAAATTACACAAATTGCGCCTTCGCCGGAGTGTATTTACAAAAAGTCGGATATTTGATTTTCCCTTCCTTATGCATTGTTCAAAGCATATTGAGTATTGAGCATTTTTTTTTATAACCCTGCCTCTTGCCGTTGTTGTCACCGGCAAGGATATCCATCACCAACAAACCTTGCTATCCGACATTTTCTCTACACTCCGGATTACAAATCCCGGAAATATTCACTTTCGGATTAGGCCGGCACACAATCCGGTACTGAAATCCGAAAGAGCCCGAAGTATGAGGCTGTGTCAATTTGAGCGAGTCACTATCACTCTTCGATGCTGCTCAGAGTGACTTGGTTGTCATCCTCCAACTTCGGCTCGGAATGACCGTTACCCGATTATTAAACATCCTTAATTGTCAAAGTAAAATTTCACCCAAAGCAGGCCTATTTCTCTGGTTTCCCCTCATCTTCGGAAGAATCTTTTTTCTTTCCCGGTTTATTCTTGTCTGAGGTCAAATCATTTTCATTCTTGGTATTAGTCCATGGGTAAATCGTTGTTTGGACAGTAGGATCAAAAGATTTAATATGCAAATCCTGTTGCGGAAACGGAATTTGAATACCGGCTTCATTCAGGGCATCATAAACCATCATTGCCACTTCACTCTGTATTGTCAATCCTGAATCGAAAGTCGCCCAGAAGCGTAATGTAAAATTCAAACTACTTTCACCGAAACCGTCAAATGTTATCCAGGGTTTAGGATTTTTCAACACACTCGGATGACTGCTTGCCACATCAAACAACAACTTTAACACTTTATGAGGGTCGGTACCGTAGGCAGTAGCAACCTTAACTATTCGCCTTCGTTTTCTGTCGGATAAAGTCCAGTTAATCACATCATTGGATATCAGATTAAGGTTCGGCACAATAACTTCGGCACCGTCAAAAGTCTTCAACGTACTTGCACGAACTCCGATATCCTTAACTTCTCCCATCAGGTTTCCCACCTCAATGGTATCTCCGGCCTGAATAGGTCTTTCAAACGAAAGTACCAGTCCCGAGATAAAATTCGCCACAATATTTTGCAATCCGAAACCAATACCAACACCAAGAGCACCTGCAATAAGACCAAACTGCTTAAAGTCAACACCTGCCGACTCCAGGGCAACATAAACACCGTATGCTATTATCACATAGCTCGCCATCTTCGTAATTGCACCCGGTACTCCTCTCGGCAGAACAATACGCGGAAAGATCTCCTCCTGAAGAATAACAGTTACTATTTTTGACAAAGTAAACGTAACTATCAATACCACAAAAAAGGTAATTATTCCTGCAAATGAAATTGATACCGAACCTATTGCCCACTCCGTATCCATTAAACCGCCAAGCCATAAAATAATCATTTTCCAAAGTCCGAAATAACCAAGTGTAATTTTTATCCATAAAAATGAAAGATAGATTACAATTATCTGATCAATGCGTTTTTTAATGAGTTCAAAATGATTTCTTATCATATTAACAGCCAGAACCGCCTTTCGCGAGATTAAAAAGGAAAAAGTACTCTTTAATAAAGTGTTGACAATACTTAAGATTATGGCAAACAAAAGAGAGCCTATAGTAGCTTTTAGTTGTAATGCGGACAAGTTCACATACCCAAAAATATTTGCAAAAACCGAAACTATTACCAAAAGAGTAAAAACATAGGACAAATAAAACGCTGCCCGCCACCATCCGCTACCTTTCAGTTCTTGTTGGATGAATCCCTTTGGATTTGATATCAATAAAAAGAGCCATAAAACTATACCTGATTTTATAAGAAGCAAAATACGTGAATAGTTATTTGAAATACCAAAAAACAGTGAGGCTTCATCAATTAAAAATATAGCTACCACAAATAAAAGATACGGTATCAATCTCTTACTGACTTTTTTGGAGAAAATAATGAGTGCAGGTACCATCAGGATAATAACGTAGAACTGCGTTACCATAACGGGTCTCTCCGGCGAAATCCACAGATTTGACAATATTGTCAATATCAATGATGAAGAAATATAATGTTTAAAAATAAACTTTCGCGAATCAATTTCAGTGCCTTGCTCTTCCTCCTTTGCCAAATGTCTATTTGCATAATAATAAAATAAAAACAAGATAATAAAAATGAAAACCATAATAGTAATGTCACCTTTATTATTGCCGAAGTAGGTCCAAATTGACTTGATATTTTTCTTTAAAACAACCGAAATTTTTTCAGACTTACCGTGATTGGCAGTCAAAGAATCGGACAAATGCCATATGGGCGGACTATCTCTTTCAAAAAACCGGGAGGTCCAGCTAAGTTGCAAATTGACAAGATTATTTTTAACACCTTCCGAAAGGTTGATAAGATTCACAATACGGTTTTGAACTTTAAAATTTTTGTTCTGAACATCTTTAATATTCCGCTCAATACTCTTAAGTCTTTGAACAACAGCATTTATCCACTTTAGCGTCTCCTCCGACCCCTCAGTATCCTTAATTTTTTTATAAGTAATCTGCCAAGTTTTTTTAGTAACTTTTATATATTCAAGATCTCTTTCCAGCTTTTTTGAAATATCCGATGTTTGTTCCTGAACAGAAGTCAGTTCTTTAATGGTTTTATCCCATTTTAAAAGTTGGTCATCAACCTCCCTTTGTGAAAGATTTTCAAGATTTTTAAGAACTTCATCTCTCTCCTCCCCTATAATATCAGCCTTTTGAGTCAAGACAGAATCAATTTTATTTAGCCTGGCAGTAATCCCGAGATATTTTTCAATCTCACTTAATCTCTTATTAACTACCTCACTTTCAGGAGTTATCTCCGATTGCAATAAAGGTTTTATCTCAATAGTATCACCGGAAATCAGAATTATTTTACTTTCAGGGAGTTGGGAAAATAATAAAACCGGTAAAACTAAAATTAACAAGAATAATCCTGTTCGTATTTTTTTTATCATAATTACCATTTTTTTCAAGAGCGAAATTATAAATAATTTAATAATAAACCTACATTTATTACCTTTGTCTTTTTTTGCAAGAGCCTTAATAAGGCTTTAACAGTTTTCAAATTAATTACTTTTCACATTGGATAAGACATATAAGATATATATTCTCATAATTTTTGTTTTGGCGGCTATTACAGGATTCGGACAGAAAAACGACACCCTGTACTTTCATAACGGAGATAAAATTACTTGTGAAATAAGGACTTTTCAATATGGATATTTCACAGTTAAAACAACTGCAATGAGTACCATTTATGTTAAGTTTGATAAAATTGCGACTATTTATTCGGGGAAAACTTTTGAAATAGCACTTGATGATAAAAGCAGGGTATTCGGTACGATAGACACATCAGGTATCAACGGAACCATTTATATTAATATTATTACGGGAAAAAAGCTAAAATATCTTTCAAGCATAGTGGAAATGACTCCCATAAAGAACAAATTCTGGAGACGATTCAGCGGCAATATTGACATAGGATACAGCTATACACAATCAACAAAAATATCCCAGCTTACATACAGCAGTTTGTTGGAGTACAGGCCAAAAAATTATGATTTTAAGCTGAGCAGCAGTGCTCTTTTCTCAGCCGAATCTGGTAATCAGGTAAGCAAAAAAAATAATATTGACCTGACTGCTATGCGATATTTAAAAAAACGCTGGCTTGGTTTTGGCTCGGTAGGCACTGAAGAAAACTCCGAACTTGGACTTAAACTCCGTATTCAGGGAATTTTAGGTTTCGGAAACGACTTAATACATACGAAATCCAATCAATTGCTAACTGCCGTAGGTATTTCGGTAAACCAGGAGATATCAACGGACACTACCAAAAACACAATCAACAATGAAGGTGTCATACTTGTCTCCTATAAACTATTCATCATCAGCATTCCGAAATTCAATATAATCTCAACATTCCTTGCATACCCGAGTTTCACGGTCAAGGACAGATGGAGAGTATCATACAAATTATCAATAAATTCGGAAATAATATCCAACCTTACAATCGGAGTTTCGCTTGATTACAGTTTTGATAACAAACCACCGTCGGAAACATCTACCACAAGCAACATAAACATTTCTTCAAGCGTAGGATTTAGTTTTTACTAATTGAGTTAAACCGTTAAAACCCCACTCCTACTCCAACACTGTAAATAGGTTCCCAGCTGCCATAGGGAGAATTGGGATCCTGAAGCACGTCGAAAAGGATTTGTGCATTCAACCAGGCATTGCCACCCATCCGCTGGCTGAAACCGGCACCAAGGTACAGAAAAGGCACCCAAATACGGCTTGTCTCCTGCAAATTATAATCCCACAGGTCGTAATTTATCTGGGCATACTCGGCATGAATATACAATTGAGGGATTATACGATACCTGGCAAACAAACCACCTCCGTAACTTGAGGACTCATAGGTTGCCCCTACGTATCTTTTATCTTTTACATACTGGTAATAGATCTTAAGACCACCTGAAAGCTTCGGAGTAAATTTATAACCAATTGTCGGATAAAGCGAAATACTCGTATAGGTACCAAACATAAATCCCATACTTCCACCGAAATAGACCTTGTTTCCCGTATTTTGCTTTTTCTTTTTCGGTTTTACCTGTTGTTCCTGTTTCTCCTGTTGAGCGGGAGCAGAAGTTGAACTTGTAGTATCCGGTTCAATCTGTGAAAATGACAGTCCGGTGGTAAACACAGCAAACAATAATAAGATAAGAAGTTTTTTCATCATAGGTAAGATTAAGTTAATTTCAAAAAAAAAGCCCTCAATATGAGAGCTTTATAAGCGGTCACGACGAGACTCGAACTCGCGACCTCCGGCGTGACAGGCCGGCATTCTAACCAACTGAACTACGTGACCGTTTATTTTCAATATTTTCAAGAACTAATAACGGCCGGCATTCTAACCAATCCCGAAAAACTACAAATCTTCGATTTGTTTCGTTTTTCGTGGATGCTCGATCAGATTATTCTGATCGGCACTGAACTACGTGACCGTTTATTTTCAATATTTTCAAGAACTTCCCTCAAAAACGGAGTGCAAAAGTAAGTAAACTTTTTTATTAAACAAGTATTTTTTTGAAGATTTTTAACTTTTCCTTTACTCCATCTTTAAAACCTTGACAGTCTTAGTATTACCCGGCGATTTTAATTCAAGAATATACATTCCTTCAGGCAAAGATGATATATTCAATTTCATTTTACCCGTTACTCCGGTTACATTATATGAGCTGCATCTTAAGGAAATTCCCATAACCGGGGATATTAATTGATGACCAGGTTGAACCTCCGTCAACTGTTTTTAAGAAAAAGCTGTTATTACCACCTATAAAGCCCTTCTGATCATTCACAAAATATACAAATCTCATATAGCCGGAGAAATTAATATTTATCTCTTCCCAGGTTTCGCCATAATCAACACTTTTGAAAAGGATACCGTAATAACCTGCTGTAAACCCAATAGAGTCAAAAAATGAAACTATGAAACTTTTTTTCTAAAACCAAGGAAGCGGTAATTAACTGACATTTAAAATGCCT
>JALSSR010000204.1 GCA_026984135.1 Bacteroidales bacterium | reverse complement strand
ACTCGGCCATATGTGGTTCGGTGATAATGTTACCTGTAAAACCTGGAACGACATCTGGATTAATGAAGGTTTTGCAACATATACCGACTACCTTGCTCATGAAAAACTTGCCAATCCCATATACAGAACAATATGGCTTCAGCAAACCAACGACCACGTTATGTCTGAACCCGGCGGAAGCGTTTATGTTCCGGATAATGCCATTGAATACGATAGCGTTTGGAGAATTTTCGATGCAAGGTTAACATATCACAAAGGTGCTTTGTTACTGCATATGATAAGATTCGAATTGAATAATGATGACCTCTTTTTTCAGGTGTTTAAGAATTTTCAACAGCAATATGCCGGAAATACTGCTACCGGTATTGACTTTATGAATGTCCTCAATGAAACAACCGGAATTGATTTTACATATTTCTTTGATCAATGGTACTTCGGGCAGGGTTATCCCATCTATGATATTGAATGGGCACAATGGGACGGAAATCTTGTTATGACCGCTACACAATCATCTTCAATGCCGGAAGTTACTCCGTTTTTTAAAATGACAATGGAGTACGGACTCTATTTCCACGACGGTACCGACACTCTTATGAGAGTCGGGCAAACGGACAATGTAAATACATACACCATTCCTGTTGACAAACAAATTGATTCCATCGTTGTTGACCCCAACCTTTGGACACTTGAAAAGGTTAATTCCATAACACAGGGTATCGAAGATATTAATAATCCCCTGTTCTTTACCGTAACGCCAAATCCGGCAAAAGATTTTGTGTTTGTACGTTTTGCAACAAACGACGGGACAGTAAGAAACCTTACCATTTATGATTTGTCGGGAAAGATTATGATTAAGACGGTTGTATCGGGTAAAAACAATCAAATTGATATTTCCGGGCTTTCTCCCTCAACATACTTGATAAGTATTACAGGAAAAGGAACACAAATGGTTAGAAAAATAGTCGTCGGCCGGTAAAACAAGGCAATACAATAGCTAAAAAAACAGAAAACTATGGCAACAGAAATAAAAACATGGGAAATAATTGATGGAGAATTGACAGAAATCAATACAACTCTTGCACAGAATGGAAGGAAAGAAAAAGATGATTTAGAAAAATGGCTTAAAACAAACCCTAAAATTCTAGGCGACAATATTCTTATCTTCGGAGAACAAGTATGGACAAGGTCTGGACCATTAGATTATCTTGGAATTGACGATAATGGAAATCTTGTAATTGTTGAACTCAAACGAGATAAATTAGCACGAGATGTTCTAGCGCAAGCTATTGATTATGCTTCCGACGTTGCAAATTATGACATTGAAAAATTAAATGAGATATGTTTAAAATATTCTGGTAATTCACTTGAAGATTATATCGTTGAATATTTTGATAATATTGAACTTGATGATTTATTAATTAACCAAGCTCAAAGGCTTTTATTGGTTGGCTTTTCAATTGATGAAGCATTAAGCCGGATGATTGAATGGTTATCTTCAAAATATGATCTGGGTATAAACGCAATTATTTTAAACTATGTAAAAACTTCATCTGGAAATGAATTACTTTCAAGAACCGTAATTATCCCTGAAGAAATTGAAAAAGAAAAAACAAACAGAAAAAAATTCACGATTCCAATGTCTGATGAACCGGGCTCCTATGAAGATGAAAAATTAAAAGAACTTTTAAAGAATTATTTAAATAATAATCAATGGTCCTCAAAAAGAATTAGAGATATTTTATTACCGGTTTTACTTAAAAAAGAAAAAATAACTAGAAACCAACTAAAAAAGGAATTTGTGAAAGTTGGTGAAGCTACCGACGAAAACAAGGCTGGATATTTTATTGCGCTAATATCAAATCAACTAGGACAAGCTAAAAAAGATTTTCTTAGACAAATAATTCATTATGAATACCCTAAGTACCAATGGGAGAAAGATAATTTCAGTTTAGTCCCAGAATATAAGGAGCTTGTTAAAGAAATATTAGAAAAGAATAAATAAAAGTCATTATACACTAAATATAATTCTTACCGGAAATAGTTTATAAACGCTATTTTTTATTAATTACAAGAGTTGACTCATCTAATTTTTATTAATTACAAGAGTTAACTCATCTAATTTTTATTATTTTTGCAAAAAAATAGAAATTATGACTTTAATAAAACGATTTATAACGGATAGCATCATTACCAGGTTAAACGGCCAAAACGGTAATAAAATTATTATTATTTACGGAGCGAGACAGGTTGGAAAGACTACTTTAGTGAAACAGATACTTTCAAAAACCACCCTAAAATCCGAATATTTTAATTGTGATTATTTAGATGTGCAGTCTCTGTTTGCATACAAAAATGCAGGTAATTTTAAAAATATTATTAGCGATTTACAACTAATAGTATTGGATGAAGCTCAAAGGATTGCAAACATCGGATTAACTTTAAAAATACTACATGATGAATATCCCGATTTAAAAATTATTGCAACCGGTTCGTCCGGTTTTGATCTTTCAAATATGATAAACGAACCTTTAACCGGAAGAAAGGTGGTTTACAGGTTATACCCGTTAACATTTACGGAATTAACTTCCGGTGTTTCCATAATTGAATCAAGTCGTGAATTATTGAGAGTATTACGATTTGGAACATACCCTTCTGTTATTTTAAATAGCGATAAAATTGCTCTTGAAAATCTTACGGAAATAGCATCCAGCTATCTATTTAAGGATATTTTTGAATTTCAATATTTGAAAAAACCGGATATTTTGCTTGATCTTTTGAGACTACTGGCTTTTCAAATTTCCAACGAAGTTTCGTTTACCGAACTTGCACGGAAATTACGTGTGGATCAAACTGTAATTCAGCGGTATATTCAATTATTGGAAGATAGCTTTATTATCTTCAGATTAAAAGCACTAAAGAAAAATCTAAGAAATGAAGTCGGAAAATCCCGAAAAATATATTTTTGGGATATAGGTGTTAGGAATGCAATCATTCAAAATACAAATTCACTTGATTTTAGAAATGATAAGGGTGCGTTATGGGAAAACTTTTGCATAGCCGAAAGGATAAAAACTCTTAATTATAATATCCCGAGAGTTGTAAATACATATTTCTGGAGAAATTACAATCAAAAAGAAATTGATCTTATTGAAGAAACAGGTAGTAAATATACTGCATTTGAATTTAAATGGAGTACCCGAAAAAGAGTCAAACCACCCAATGATTTTATTAAAGGTTATCCCGTTTCCGAATTTAAAATTATAACACCCGATAACTTTTCTTCCGAAATTTATTCTGTAGAATAAATATTCCGTGAAATTGATTAGTTATCAAAAAATAACAACTTTCCCCCTTCCTTTCACCTCCATTCCATATGTAACCGTGTAAACATATACCCCTTTAGGCAAGGCGGATACGTCAATTCTGCAGGTATTATTTTGAATATCTTTTCGCAAAACAGCCTCACCGGTCAAATTTCTCAACTCAATTGCATAATTTCGAATCTTTTCGTCACTTGTTATATGAATAAATAAATGATTGAAGGCAGGATTCGGAAAAACCGAAATATTATTCTGCATATCAGATGATTCCCTCACACCTACCAGTAAAACCGAATCGGGTGTTATTACTCCGACTGTGTCACCGTCTTTTACATATCCTAACAGCCTTTTATTGAAGAAATACTCAAAAGAACCTTCGGCTCTCCATACTTCTCCCAAACCTTTACCATATCCCACACCTTTCGTCCCGTCAGGAAATAGATTATCAACAATAGAGAACTTATTTAAAATATCACTTGCCGTATCAAGTTCATAATAGAGATCGGGATAATTTGCCTGTTCCATAAGCGGCAAATCAATCCCGAAACATTTTACCGGAAAATTTAACAACGTATCGTATTCCAAACGGACTCTTGAAAAAACATTACCGGTACCTTGCTGCGTCCAACCGTCGGGTATAAGGTATAATTGTCCCGGCATTAACGAAGCAGTCTGATTTTCGGATTCGTTAAAAGTCAAATTTATGGTAAGGAAACCGGAAACGGTACTGTTATTTCCTCCATAATATACTGTTTTATATATTTCATCAAAAGTATATGTAAAACCCGTCATTGAAACCTCTTTGACAACTACCGTATATTTTTTTACTGCATTATAGAAAACATTACCTCCCATACCTTCAACCGAAAATTGGAACACATCTTCAACCTCAAAATCAAATATATCCCAAAAGTCAGGTATTGATTCTCCGTACTGACTATTTTGAATACCGGTAAGAGTATAATATCCTCCGTTTTCAAAATCCGGAAACTTAATCAAACCGAAATTTTTCGAAAGCAAAAATTCATTCCCGTCGGATAAGGAAAAAGTTTTAACGGAATCATCTGTTCCAAGAACATCCTGAATATCAATATTTGTAATTTCGAAAGTCAAATTGTTACCAAAACTTCCTTGAGCACCTATACCAGCCGTAACGGGAAAAAGGTAATTGTACGGATCTGCAGCCACCCATATATTGTACGGCATTTCCTTAACAAGAAACGTTGATAAAAATTGCGGTTGGTTCCTTTTCACAATTGTACAATCATTGTGAACATCGGCAACAACTCTGTTTAAATAAAATATGGAATCGCCGTTAATGAAATTGGTAGAGTTTACCCATATTGAATTGGTGATATGTATAGAATCCGAATGGGTGTAATTCATCGTGTCGTTAACACGGATAGGGTCCCAATTCTGGGCAATGATTATTGCAGGCATTAGCACAAGCAATGTAGGTACAATTTTTTTCATGATACAATGCTTTAAAAAATAACATACAAAATTAATGGTTTTTCGCCTTAAAGACAAGTATTTACTGAAAATAGTTGCATATTTTTACTTATTTAATATGCAAAAAGCAACCTATGTTGTTTTGTTCTGTCTTATATATAAAATTTATAAACAAACAAATACATTTCAATTATGCAAAAAACATTATTTTTTATTCTTTTGCTGTCACTCTTTTTCGGGAGGGGTATCGCTCAAAATCACACTCACAACGGTGAAATGACTTGCAGTCATGCCAAATTTTTCACAGAGTATATGAAAGAGTCGAAAGATATTGTACAGTCGCCTTATCTTTTCGATTATGATGTCAAATTTTATTTTCTGGATATAACAGTTGACAACAGTTCGACTTATGTTGAAGGAACGGTAACATATAATGCGGAGGTAGTTGCAACACAGTTGGATACTTTTGCCTTTGAGCTGATTTCAAATATGACTGTTGACGAAGTATTGATAAACGGAGTATCGAAGTCCGTAATCCATAATACCGATGAGGCATTTGTTCCGGTTGGAACGGCAATACCTCAGGGTGAAATGTTTGAAGCCAAGATAACATATCACGGAACTCCTTCTTCGGGTGGTTTCTTTTCGGGAATAACATCTACAAACGACTGGGGAAAGGATGTCACTTGGACCTTATCCGAACCCTTCAATGCGCGCGACTGGTGGCCCACAAAACAGGTTCTTGAAGATAAAGCCGATTCGGTTTGGGTATTTTTAACAACCGACGAAAACAATATGGCAGGCTCCGAAGGAACTCTGACGGCAGTTACGCCAATGCCCGACAACAAACTTCGCTACGAGTGGAAATCAAGTTATCCCATTGATTATTATCTTATCTCTTTTGCCGTTTCGGAGTATCAGGATTACAGCATTTATGCTCATCCCGATGCAATGGGTAACGACTCTTTGCTTATTCAGAACTTCGTTTACGATGCTCCCGGTTGTCTTGAACAATATAAGGACGGAATTGACGAATCAAAAGAGATAATCGAGCTTTACTCAAATCTTTTTTCATTGTATCCTTTTTCGGAAGAAAAATACGGCCACTGTCTAACGGCACTCGGCGGTGGAATGGAACACCAAACAATGACGACCATCGGGGGATTCAGCTTCTATCTTGTAGCCCACGAAATGGGTCATATGTGGTTTGGCGACAATATTACCTGTGCCACCTGGAGCGATATCTGGATTAATGAGGGATTTGCAACCTATGCAGAAATTCTTGCAAATGAGTTTATTAACGGAGAAAGTGCTATGCAGCAAAGAATCAACTCTATATTTACTTCTACAATGTCGGAACCGGGAGGAAGCACTTATGTCCCGCCCGATGAGATTTATTACGGAAACGAATGGAGAATTTTCGACGGCAGGCTTTCATACAATAAAGGTGCTGCCATCCTTCACATGTTGCGTTTTGAATTTCAAGATGATGACCTCTTTTTTGATGCTCTGAAACAATATACACAACAATATGGCGGAAGTACGGCCACTGGTGCCGATTTCAGAGATAAAATGGCCGAGGTTTCGGGATTGGACCTGACGGACTTTTTCAACCAGTGGTATTACGGAGAAGGTTACCCTACATATTCTATCCAATGGAGTCAGGATGATGCAAATATGTATATGGAGATAAGCCAAACCGTGTCAAAACCTTCGGTAACACCTCTTTTTAAAATGCTTATGGCATACAAACTGAATTTTACCGACGGCACCGATACTACAATTTATCTGCATCAAACGGATAATGTTAACGATTTTATGATTCCTCTTTCAAAAACGGTTTCGGGTATTATCATTGACCCCGACAATCGGGTTGTTAACAAAGAAGGTAGCATAACTACCAATACGAGAGAATATGAAAAAATGCTTGAGTTTACATTTGGCCCTAACCCCGTAAAAGACAAACTGAATATTTTCTTTACGGATGAAAAGTCACGCCAAAGGGAGATAACCGTTTATAATCTGACGGGAAGTATCGTAAAAACAATTGAATCAAACGATAATAAGGTTACGGTTGATGTGTCCTCATTACCCGTTTCAACATATATTCTTGAAGCATCTTACAGAGGGAACAAGACAACCAGAAAGTTTGTAAAGCAAAATTAATTTGTAGGTTTTAACATACAAAAATCTACTAAAATTGCAGGTTGCAACCTGCAATTTTATGAAAACCTGACAGAGAATACATCTCTGTCAGGTTTTTAGTTTTTACTATCTTTGCCGCCCTAAAATTCAGACAGATGAACATAAAAAATATTCGCGTTCGTTTTGCTCCTTCACCTACCGGGCCTTTGCATATTGGCGGTGTAAGGACAGCACTTTATAATTATCTTTTTGCAAGAAAAAACAACGGTACATTTATCCTCAGAATTGAGGATACCGATCAAACAAGATATGTAGCAGGTGCTGAGCAATATATCATAGAATCGCTGAAATGGTGCGGAATAGAGGTTGACGAAGGAGTGGAGCAGGGTGGAGATTTCGGACCCTACAGACAATCGGAGAGGAAAGATATTTACAAAGAGTTTGCACAAAAACTTATAAATACGGGAAATGCCTATTACGCTTTCGACACTCCCGAAGAGCTAAACGTTTTACGTAAAAGGCTTGAGGAGAAAAAAGCTCCGAATAAGAGTTACAGTCCTTTTTCGCGAATGGAGATGAGAAACTCCCTGACTCTTGGCGAACCCGAAGTAAAAAAGCTTATTGACTCCGGTGAACCTTTTGTCATTAGATTCAAAATGCCTGAAAATGAAATTATACGCTTTTCCGACATCATACGAGGGGATATCACGGTCAACTCTTCAACTCTTGACGATAAGGTGCTTTTTAAATCTGACGGGATGCCCACATATCATCTTGCCAATATTGTTGACGACCATTTGATGGAGATATCGCACGTGATAAGAGGGGAGGAGTGGCTACCTTCATTGCCGTTACATATAATGCTTTATCGTGCTTTCGGGTGGTATTCTCCACAATTTGCACATATGCCGCTGATTCTTAAACCCGACGGAAAAGGAAAATTAAGTAAACGCGATGGTGACAAAGGCGGATTTCCGGTATTTCCTCTGGAATGGAAAAACCCTCAAACAGGTGAGATTTCGTCCGGTTACCGTGAGTACGGCTATTTTCCGGAAGCCTTTATTAATATGCTGGCTTTCCTTGGATGGAACCCCGGAACGGAACAAGAACTTTTCTCAATGAATGAACTTATTGAAGCTTTTTCGCTTGAAAAGGTTGGAAAATCAGGCGCAAGATTCGACCCGGAAAAAGCCAAATGGTTCAATCATCAATATCTCATTCAAAAAGATAATAAAGAATTAGCTGAACAGTACGACAAGATCCTCAGGAAAAAAGGAATTGAGGCGAGTGCTGTTATTATTGAAAAAGTGGTGGCTTTGATTAAAGAGAGGGTAAGTTTCGTAAATGAATTTTGGGAGCAATCTTCTTTCTTCTTTGTTGCACCTGGAACCTATGACGAAAAAGCCGTAAAAAAACGCTGGAAAGCTCAATCGTATGAGCAAATGAAAGAATTAATGGCAGTTTTGGAAAGTATTGATGATTTCTCTTCACAAAGTATTGAGAAAAAAGTTAAAGATTGGATCGCAGAAAACGAATATTCTATGGGTGCCGTTATGAATGCCTTCAGATTATTGATAGTGGGTGCGTTAAAAGGCCCGCATCTGTTTGATATACTCGACTTAATAGGAAAACGGGAAGCTCTGCAAAGGATGGAAACAGGATTAAAAACTCTTGGTAAAAAGGAATAATAATTATGTCAACTATTGCATTGGAAGGAATGGTCTTTCACTCTTATCATGGGTGTTTGCCCGAAGAAAAAGTTACGGGAAATACATTTGTTGTGGATGTTACAATTCAAACGGATACTTCAAAAGCGGAAAGCACCGACAACCTGAATGATACGATAAACTATTCGGAAGTTTATTCAACTGTTAAAAAAGAGATGGAGACACCCTCAAAACTACTTGAACATGTTGCAGGTAGAATAATCCAATCGCTTAAAAAAGATTTTCCGGAGATAGAAAATGTGCAAGTAAAGGTTACAAAGCTGAACCCGCCGGTGGGAGGAGAGGTGAGTAAAGTCAGTCTTACCCTATCAAAATAATTTTGAGCGTATGCTCAAAATTTATTATGAAATTGTATTTGGAATTTAATTTTTTATTAATTTTGCACTCCATTTTTAAAATGGTACCGTGGCCGTTCCGATAAATATCGGAAGGTTAGGCAGCCCCGATTGCTATCGGGGGCAAAACCTTTGACAGCGGTATTTGGTTAATTGAAATAAATTTTTAGGTACCGTGGCCGAGTGGTTAGGCGGAGGTCTGCAAAACCTTAGACAGCGGTTCGAATCCGCTCGGTACCTCTTTAATCCTCTGATATGTAATCTTTTCAGGGGATTTTTTTTTCAGGTTAGGCGGCCCCGATTGCTATCGGGGGCAAAACCTTTGACAGCGGTTCGAATCCGCTCGG
>JALSSR010000203.1 GCA_026984135.1 Bacteroidales bacterium | reverse complement strand
ATAGATCAGATTAACGGTCTGACTTTGGGGTGATTTGACTTTTGCCATTTCGAGGAGGTTAACAGCTTCCGTGTTGTCGGATTTTTTATCAATAAGCATAAGATACCCGAGTGTGAACAGGTCGTCGGCAGAAAAGTTATCGTAACTCAGTTTTTGAAATGACATTTTATATTTTCGACCTAGGAACATTTTGAAAGTTTCAACATTTTGAACATTCCATTTGTCGGATGATGCAAGAGCATCAACAATTGCAGCTTTCTCATCAATAGTCAGATCATCACCTGCCAAAACCCCGCCGATTCTGCCGTCGAGATTGCCGTTCTCAGCTGTTGTAACATAATCATTATCCGTATAATACCGATAAAATCCGGGGGCAACATTAATACCACCCGCCATAACCGTTACCGCAAGAAAAGTAGCAAAAACGGTAAATAAAAATCCCATTCGTTTCATAATTATCAAATTTAATTATTTTGATTTGACACAAAAATACAATAATATTAATAGTAAGACTAATTAAAAAAATAAATAGTTGCAAAAAAAGATAAAAATTTGTAATTCTGAACTTATGTTCATTAAATTTGCACGGAATTTTAATGGTCATTATGTAATTGAAAATTGTTTTAGACAGCAAAGGGCATTACATTAAAACAGAGAAATATGCCACGTCCGAAAAGAAACCGGCGAATGAATCAGCCTCCCATTTTGAGGGGATTTAAACCATTCGGTGCTCCCCCTGCACTGAATGATGCCGTAACTCTTTTACTCGAAGAGTACGAATCGCTAAGGTTAGCCGATTACGACAACCTGACACAGGAGGAAGCGGCAAAAAGGATGAATGTTTCGAGACCGACATTCACCAGAATATATGACAAGGCAAGAAAAAAAATAGCAATGGCTTTTGTTGAGAACAGATCAATAATAATTGAAGGCGGCAACATAGAATTAGCAGGCGAATGGTATAGATGTATGCAGTGTAACAGCCTTTTCAAGGTGCCTGCCCCCACAAAAGGCTTTAAAAGTTGTCCGACCTGTAACTCAACCGATATTGTACACATTAACAAACAACTAAAGGATAATAACGATAAAGCCGGTTTTAATACGGTTTACCGGGCAAATCCGGCATTTTGCATCTGTCCGGAGTGCGGATTTAAAATAACCCATAAAAAGGGAATACCTTGCAGACAAACTATTTGTCCTAACTGCGGAACGAAAATGAAAAGAGAAATATAGTTTTTATTAATAATAAACCTCATTTATACATCATAATTGAAATAAAATAATTGACAATGAAAAAAATAGCAGTACCTATAGCAGACGGCTCACTTAGCACACATTTCGGACATGCATCACACTTTAAATTATTTTCAACAGACGGCAGGAATATTTCCGGTGTTGAAACGCATTCTCCACCCCCACACCAACCCGGAACATATCCCCGCTGGCTGGCATCTTTGGGAGCAACCGATATTATAGCAGGCGGAATGGGACAGCGTGCAATTGATATCTTTTTGCAAAACGGCATCAACGTTTATACAGGTGTTAATGCTGCAGCTCCGGAAGAACTTGTGAAACAACTACTTGACGGCACACTTGTGGCAGGCGTAAATCTGTGCGACCATTAATGCTCAAGGAAGTAAAATCAACATCTATAATTCACCGACATACAGACCGTTACCGTTTTGGGATGGAATTACTGATGTTCTCCGAAACAAGGTTTTCATCTCCTCCTCAAAGCCTTTTTTGAAATTGAGATAATCACTGCGTTCCAGGAATTCCAGCATTTGGATTGACAGGGAAGTCTTTTTATGAAAATCGTGAATTACTACATGCTTTTTTGCTACTCTCTTCATTTCCGATAAAACACGGGTTCGCTTTTCTTTTTTCATTCCATGCAGGACAAAGGAAGCTGTCACCAAATCAAATGAATTGTCATCAAACATTTGAAGATTCTCGCCACTCCCCTGTTTAAAGGTTATTTCAGGGTGATTTTTTATTGCCTGCTTTACCATCTTTTCGGAAAAATCCACTCCGCAAGCTTCAGCTATTCCAAAACGATTAATTGCAGATAACCAGGCACCTGTTCCCGAACCAACATCAAGCACGGATAAACCCTTTAACGGAATATTATCATTCAGCAACTTTGTCATAGAAAGATACTCCTTTTCAATGGCATTGTCAATCATTCCGTAAACAGGTGCTATAAGATTAAAAATAAATCTCGCCCTTTTGTTTTCATCCGAAGAAAAATAGTGAAATATACTCATTATACAAATAAATCAAATATCAATAGCAAGTGTGAAAGCCGGGAATATTCCAAAGGTTCAGGGACTATAAGGCAGTGATGAATGGTGGAGATCAATTTTCAAACCATCTTCCGTTTTGGTATAACCGAAAGTATATTCAACTTTTATTTCATCTCCATTAAAATCCGTAAGAAAGTAGTTTCCCATTGCTATGGCTCTGTTTTCTTCCAGTATCATTCCCGCATTTTCAAACCTTATTCTTGTCCAGGATGGTTGCAATGCAAAACCTTTATCTTCGGGATAATTTTCATTACCTCCGATAAAATATGACATTGCAGCCTCTAAAGTAGGACGAAATGGAATTTCGACAGCTCTAGTCGGCTTAAAAAGCACCTCTTTCCGATTGAAGTCATACAATTTCTCAATAAGTTCCTCAGTTACTTTTTCACATTTCTTCCTGTCATTTTTCAGGCTCCCGATTTCCACAATAGCATCCCCCCATAGTTTCTGAACCGACAAAACATTATCTTTTGTTATCATCACTTTGTTATTTTCATTCACTAATGCATACAGTTGTTAAACCCATTTCACAAGGCTAAAATCCTGACGATGCGGTAATATTTCAGATTTGGGATAAATTCTGTAAATAAACCGAACCATACCCGAAATCTCTATGGGAGCAACACCTTTAAATATTGCAATATCATCTTCAACGCCTTTGAGTTCAAGCTCAATTTTATAATTCACTTTATCTTCCTCATTCTCCTTTTTACCAACAAGAAGCTCAACCCCAATATCTTCGGCACTTATACCGTTAGGTCTTAATTTAACTTCAACTTCAACCTTCTCACCCATAAATATGGTATCTTCCCCCTTATCGGGATATTTAACCGAAACGACCTCAAGATCATCCCAGCCTTTTACAATTTGCCTCTTCCAACGCTCCACTTTTCTTGCAAAGGAATAATTATTCTCCTGCATTTTCCGCGATCTCTCAACCAGTTTATTATAAAATTTATTGGTATAATCGTCCAGCATTCGCTTCATTGTATAATGAGGAGCTATCTCCGAAATAGTATTCTTGATATAGGATACCCATTTATGGGGAATACCGTCGTCACTTTTATCAAAATAGAGCGGGATTATTTCATCTTCAAGCATATCGTAAATAGTTTCGGCATCCAGTTCATCCTGAAACTGCTGATTTCCATAAGTTCTGGCTTCCTGAATAGCCCAACCTGCATTTTCGCGGTAACCTTCGGCCCACCAGCCGTCAAGAACACTAAAGTTGACAACACCGTTCATCACGGCTTTCTCACCGCTTGTACCCGATGCTTCCAACGGTCTTGTAGGAGTATTCAGCCAGATATCAACACCAGAAATGAGGTATGAAGCAATATGCATATTATAATTTTCGAGGAATATTATTCTTCCTGCAAATTCCGGTTTTTTCGACAACTCTATAATTCTTTTGATTATATCCTGCCCCGGTTTGTCGTTGGGATGAGCTTTCCCTGCAAAAATTATCCTTACCGGATGTTCAGGATGATTTAAAATGGCAGCCAGCCTCTCGGGATTTGAAAAGATCAGATGTGCTCTTTTATAGGTTGCAAATCTACGTGCAAACCCGATATACAGAGCATCTTCATCAATATGATCAACAGTTCGCAAAATATTTTTGGGACTCTCTTGCCGCTTTGTAAGATCAACCGTAACTTTCTCTTTCAAAAATCTTATAAACTGCTCTTTGCTTTTTTGCCGCGTTATCCAAACTGTTTCATCATTAAGCAGATGTATCTTTTTCCAGAATTTAGGATTTGAAATATCTTCCCTAAAACCTCTCCCAAATTCATTGTCATAGAGTCTTTGCCAGTGTTTTTCGGTCCAGGTCCCGAGATGGACACCATTTGTAACATATCCGATATGCAGTTCTTCGGGGAAATAACCTTCATACAAATCGGCAAACATTTCGCGCGATACCCTGCCGTGTATTTTGCTGACGCCGTTCATCTCCTGCGACAAATTAGCTGCAAGCACACTCATCGAAAACTTTTCATCGGGTCTTCCGTGCATCCGCCCGAGATTCATAAAATCGTCCCACGTGATGTTCAGTCTTTCGGCGTAATGGGGAATATATGTCCTTAAAATATCTTCCGTAAAAGCATCGTGACCTGCGGGAACAGGAGTGTGAGTCGTAAACAGGGAAGATGCTCTTACAACCTCAACCGCAAGATTGAATGAAAGACCGATTTCTTCAACAAGGATATGAAGTCTTTCAAGACTGGCAAATGCTGCATGACCTTCGTTAAGATGATAGACATCGGGAGTTAATCCGATTGAATTAAGCGCCCTTATACCACCGACACCAAGCAGCAATTCCTGTTTAAACCTGTTATGCCAGTCGCCACCGTAAAGCTGATGAGTTATAAAACGGTCTTCCGGCGAATTTTCATTAATATCGGTGTCAAGCAGATATAAAGGAATACGTCCCACATCCACCTGCCACACTTTGGCAGTAAGTTTTCTGCCCGGAAGTGCCAAAGAAACTTTGAGCCATTCACCGTCTTTCTTAACCGGCTTTAAAGGTAAGTGGCTAAAACTCTGGGGGATATATTGCGGCACCTGATCACCAAACAACGAAATACTTTGCTCAAAAAAGCCATATCTGTATAAAAGCCCAACTCCCACCATATCAAAATTGGAATCGCTGGCTTGTTTCAGAAAATCACCTGCCAAAATTCCAAGACCGCCCGAATAAATCCTTAAATTTTCGCAAAGGCCGAATTCCATACTAAAATAGGCAACTTTGCCATTGTTTGCAGGTTTCTCGACCAACATATAATCCTTAAATTTTTTATATGTCTTTTGAAGATTATCTAAAAAAGGTTTATTTGCCGCGAGGGACTGCAGCCTGTCATAATCCAGAGTGTCGAGCAACAAGATCGGATTATGAGCACTTTTCTGCCACCCATCGGGATCAATTTGTCTGAAAAGTTCACGAGCCTCATAATTCCAAGTCCACCAAAGATTCTGGGTTAGTTCCTTCAACGGCTCAAGCTCTTTCGGGAAATTAGTCTTAACCAGCACCTTTTTCCAAACAGGTTTTTCCTTTTTACCGTTTGTATATAACATAAGATTCAGCGACTGCTTTCCCTTGAAGAGGTCGGAACGCTCGTCAACTTTATTCAATGCAATGGAATAGGTTTCCCAATACCCCGGAATAAGTTTTTCCCACAATAAATCTCTTGAGAATTTATAAGCCTCATTAGCAGCCTTCTCAAAATCATCGGATGATAATGACAGAAAATGTTCATAAGACTTTGTAAGCTCTGTAATAGTCTCATCTTCATTATCATCGGTTCTGTGACAAACAATAACAGAGTTATGTTCTATTTTGCAATTTTCGTTTATCCATTTCCCAAATCCGGCAAGTTGAGTTGTAACTGTCGGAATTCTGAATGCAATACTCTCAAGAGGTGTATATCCCCAAGGTTCATAATATGAAGGAAACACAGACAAATCAAAACCCAGTAGCAAATCGTAATAACTCATATTAAAAACTCCGTCATTTCCGTTAAGATAAGCCGGGACAAAAATCACTTTAACATTAGATTCCTCAGAATTATCAAGGCCGTTTTTCTTTATCTCGTTAAGTATCGCATCCGATTTTGCACTGAAAAGAATGTGTGTCAAATATTTATTATTTTCATTATCTACAACCGTTTTTTCATTATCCGGCCTGAGTAGCGGACCGCCATGATGTCCGGGGACAGTTATAAAAGCAATAGTTTGCTTAACACAATCTTTTTTCTTATTCATTTTGCCGAGAGAGCGAATAAAAACGTCCAATCCTTTATTTCTATACTCATATCGCCCGCTTGTTATCACAAAAAACGAATCCTTATCAATATTCCGTCCTGTGACCATTTCTGCAATTTCCACAAGTTTCTCCCTTGCCAGTCTTTTCTTTTCGGGAAGATGCTCCTCGTCGGGATAAAAAGAATCCGTAAAGCCGTTGGGAGTTACTACATCAGGCTCTTTCAACAAAAATGCTTTACACTCTACAGCAGTAACATCGCTCACTGTAGCAAAGCTATCAGCCTGATTCGAAGCCACATACTCCATGGAGTTTTTGGAAACAACTCCAAGTTGTTTTGCTACTTCAAATGGTTTGTAATTATGCAAATCGCGATAAAGAGGCATCCCGTTACCTGCAATTGACCTTCCCAGGGTTGTTGCATGTGTTGTAAACACAGTACCTATCTGCGGCACTTTGTTTTTCAGATATAGCACTCCCCCACCTGCCATCCACTCGTGGAAATGGGCAATAATATGATCCTGTGCAGACAGATAGAACTCATAAAAACTTTCAATCACCTTACCGGCAGCATAGCCAAACAAAACAGGCTCAAAATAGTCCCAACCACCTGATAGTGAATCAAGTTTGTATGTTTCCCAAAAGGAGGCCAGAATTTTATCCTTATCCGGGAAAAATGGTGTAAAATCAACAAGTATGGCAATCGGTTTTCCCGGTATATTCCATCTTCCGATTCGTATATTCAATCCTTCGGTTTTCGCACTCTCACGCCATGCTGAGTGAATCGAATTATCTTCCAAAAAATCGGGATTATCAATGGTCTCCTTCCAGACATCGGGTCCAACAAAGAAGTAATTATCACCCAACTCTTTTTTAACCGATTCGGATTTTGAGGAGAGAACAGTATAAATCCCTCCCAGTTTATTACATACTTCCCAACTAACTTCAAATAAATAATCCGGTTTCATATTTTAAAATCTTTTTATATCAAATTTATAATCAAATCCATCTATTTCCTTAAATGCTCACCTTCACGCCTCTTTCTTCCCGCATTTACCTTAGAGAGCGAGCTCTCCTGCACAAGCTTCGGCGAGCGAGCAAAATTACTTCATATAACAAATGATATTAAAATATGTTTCAAAAAAAAAGTTAATAACGCAACCAATTTAATAAACATCTCATCTTTATTTCTGTGAGTTGGATATAAACCTTAATTTTTTTATATAATAAAACATATTGCCTATTGATAAAATTTACTTTTTTTACTGACTATCAACATTTTATCAATTAACAAAAAGTAAATTATGAAAAAATCAACATTTCTTTTTCCGGTTACGGTAATGCTATTACTGTGTAGTATAACAACGATTTCCCAAAATTCCGTTCTGTCGTCAGGCGATTGGTATAAAATTGCAACCGACCAAACAGGTGTTTACAAAATCACCTACGAAAACCTTATTGACTTCGGCATTGACCCAACGGCAATAAATCCTAAAAACATCAGGATTTACGGAAACGGTAACGGTATGCTTCCCGAGGAAAATTCCGAATTCAGATATGACGATCTTCAGGAAGATGCAATCTTTGTGGCAGGTGAGGACGACGGTGTTTTTGATCCGGAAGACTATATTCTTTTCTACGGTGAAGGGCCTACCGAATGGAAATTCAATGATGAGACAATGTTTTTTGAACATCAGATAAACTACTATTCGGATTATACATATTATTTTTTGACGGTTGGCAACAGCGAAGGTAAAAGAATAGAGGCCCAACAGCAGGCAACCCAGCCACCGACATTGGAAACCACATCCTTCGACAACTATTATGCTCACGAAGAAGAGCTTGTTAACCTTCTGCAGGCCGGTAGGAAATGGTATGGTGAAAAGATACCGGGAAACGGAAGTGTTGAATTTAATATTTCGCCGTATGAACCCTACCTTAACTCAAAAATAGTAATGGACATAGCCATTGCAGGCCAAACTTACGAAACGGGATTACTGAAAATTTATATGAATAATAATCCGATAAAAGAGATGACCGTTATACCGGTTAACCCCACGTCTATTCTTTTCGGCAAGGATTTTCAGGATACCGTCGCTTTTTATCCTCCCTCGGATAATTTTACTTTAAAGTTTGAGTTTATGGCGGCAGATACGGCAAGTGTCTGGCTCGACTTTTTCCGTTTGAACTATAAAAGTCATTTGAATTATACAGCTGAAGGGCTTGCATTCAGAAGTATTGATGCCGTAGGCAGCGGAAATATAACTCAATTCGACATTTCAAATGTACCCGTCAATATTCGAATCTGGAATGTGACTGATCCCCTTGAGGTTAAAAATATGGATTTTAACATTGCCGGCAATGCAGCTACCTTTAAAACCGGGACCGACGACCTTCAGGAATTTTTTGCATTTACTGCCGATGAAACCCTGTCACCTCAATTCGCCGGTCAGGTGGAAAATCAAAATCTTCACGCTTTGGAACCGGTTAATATTATAATAGTATCATACGATAACTTCACCGGTGCAGCACAGCAATTGGCGGACTTTCATCAGGATAATGACAATTTAAGTTCCGTGATAGTCACGCCACAGCAGATTTATAACGAGTTTTCGTCAGGAGCTCAGGATGTTACGGCTATCAGGGATTTTGTAAAATATCTTTACGATAAAGCCGGAAACTCAGTCAAGCCCGAGTATCTTTTATTGTTGGGACGGGCTTCCTACGACTATAAAGACAGAATAGATAACAATACAAACCTGGTTCCTGTCCGGGAAACCGATAATTCACTCAATTTGATAGCAGCTTACGGGACGGACGATTTTTACGGCTGGCTTGACAATGACGAAGGTACATCGGGAATTGTTGATATCGGAATAGGAAGGATTCCTGCTTTGTCGGTATCCGACGCCGAAACATACATCGAAAAAGTCCTGCATTATTCAACATCGGAAGAAACGTTTGGAAACTGGAAAAACAATACCTGCTATGTTGCCGACGACGGGGATAACAATCTCCATTTGGAACAGGCGGACTCCCTTACCGGACTTTTACCGATGAAATCTTCATCATTTAACACAACAAAAGCTTACCTTGACTTTTATGAGCTTGTTAACACACCCGAGGGACCGAGGTATCCGCAAGTTAATGAACTTATTGACTCGGAAATTTCAAACGGCTTGATACTGATGAACTATACGGGACACAGCAATAACAACAGTTGGTCGCAGGAACTTGTTCTGACAAAGGAACAGATTGAAAGCTGGACAAACAGCAATGCCTTACCTGTGTTCATAATAGCAGGATG
>JALSSR010000202.1 GCA_026984135.1 Bacteroidales bacterium | reverse complement strand
TATTCATTTTATATTGAATAAATCCGCTTTCTTTATATTTCGATATTTGTAAACTCATCCGTTATTCCGAAATCATACTCCGGATATTCGAAGATAGACATTCTGGGTTCGGTTTCCCCTATCGAATAGCCCCAAACATCTTGATATTCATCAAGATTTTCGCCCATATCCTCCAACTGTTTCAGGTACTCAGCCAGTGATTTGGATTCGATGATAACAACTTTACCCATTTTTTTGATTATGGGGCTGTGTCGTCGCGTGCTGTCATGATCAAATTCAAGTATTCTTCGTCCGTCATAAGTAATTCCGATAGTTCTGAATGTGAGGCTTTTGCCCACGCCCGGAAGATTCAGAACATTACGGTCCGTGGCAAGAAACGGAACTCCGATTTCATCTCTGATCTTTTTGATATTTTCAACCATTCTTTCACCGCTCGCCGGTAGTTTGTTTAGCTTATCACATTTCTCCGCGGGTATTTTTCCCAGTAATTTCTCTTCTATTTGCTCCTGCACAGCTCTGGCATTTGTTGCAAAATTATGCCTGTTTTCCTTGTATCCTTTAACGGTAAATGTATAATATGTTACTACTCCTATATCATTGAGGACTTTCCTGAGTTTTGCAGTATGACCACGCCTTGATGCCGCAGCAGTAAATACAAGTTGATTTGTAACCATCCAGCCGGCCGAAATCAGTTTTCTTACAGCTTTGGCCGATTCAGGTGTTACTTCCATAGTTGATTCGAAATGGGTTTGAATTACAAACTGTTTTATACCGATTTTTTTTGCTTTTCGTCTGAAATTTGTTAAAATTCTTACAAGGTCGTTTGTGATGCGTTGCGGTATATACACAGGAAGACGGGTTCCCAATCTTACTCTAACCATTTCAGCATATTTCTCACCTTCAGCCCTTGATTTATTAGCTTCAATCTTATTAACCGCCATATCGTAAACAGCATCAAGTATCCTCTTCAGGGATTTGTCCGAAGTCATCAGTGCATCACCTCCTGTAATCAGTATATCTCTTAATTGAGAATCTTTTTCAAAATATTGAAGTAATTTGGGCAATCTGTCCCACCATCTGTCAACAGCTTTAAGCTCACTTAGGTCGAAATTGAGATGTCCTCTCTGAAAATCATACATTCTTTGACAGGAAACACAAAGGCCTCCGCAAGCTCTACCCGAAGTATCCGGTATGAGAATTGAAACCTCCGGATAACGTCTGTGAATATTATAATATGAAGGCAATATCCAGCCTGCCGCATTTGGTTTGCCGGGTTCCACCACATCCTCTTTTTCCCAGGCTACTATGCTTCCAAACTCCTCAACAAGTGGTTTGCTGACAAAGACATAATCCCTTATGGCCTGGTCGCTGTATTTATATTTTTCAGGAGCATTTACATTGAGCAGGGAAAGATAATATGGATTTACAAAGAACGGGATCCCCGAATCCTGAGCTTCAAACATTATCGCCATTGTTTCTGAGTCAACAAGCCTGCCGAGGAGTTTATTTATTCTTTCCGGTGAACGCGCTGCAAATTGCAGATGAAAAGTTTTGTCTTCCCACCATTCAAGCATTCGGTTATATTTTTCTTCAAATGTCATTCCGGGAGAAAATCTGTATTTTGGTCTGAGAATATCACCGGCATCCATTTTCTCAATAAAGATCCTTATTATTCTGTCCTTATTCTTTTTTCTTATTTCAATAATATCGGGATCAAGTCCGCTTGGATGTCTATCCATCCATTCTTTTACCCGGGACAAAGGTGGCAGCTCCCTTTTTGACGAACCGTTAAACTGTTTTATTAGATTTAACATATCCAGGAAAAAAGCAGGTTCGGCACCTCCCGTGCCGTTTCTTGCTGCAAGCCAAAGTTGTTTTAACGGGTTTGTGATAATATATTTGCCTCTCAGGTTGAGATCTTCAAATTCCTCCCCCTCATGATTTATGTAATCAAGGATACGTATGGCAGCAATATCTTTCCAGGTAAGTTTATCATACTTTTCTCTTCCTTTAACATCTCCGTTATAATAGTCAAGAGCATCCTCTCGTGTATTCAGATAACTCATGATAAAATTACGGATCTCCTTTTTTAAAGTCTCCAGATTCTCACAATGCAATATAATTGATTTGAGCCTTGGAGATTCTTTAAATATCTTGGTTAGAATAGTTTTTGATTCTCTGCTGATCTTTTTGCTCTCAATCTCTTTGTTGACTATCTTATGATCTTGCTTTTCATATTGATATTTATCACGAATCATTTCTTTTTCAAATTTTTCAGAAGTTTATGCAAATTTACAATTAAATTTTCGATAATTATAATAATTAACAAATTTTAGTAATCTATTCAGCTATTTTTTAAGAATGAATATAAATATGAACATAAGTAGATGTGATATGTTATTATTTAAATTTAATTTTTTAATAAAAAAAGTAATACTATGTCACGAGGAATATATAGAGTACCTAAAGCGTATAACGAACCGGTTTATGAATATGCACCGGGTTCAAAAGAAAGAGCAGAATTGAAAATTGAAATTGAAAAGATGAGGTCCGAAATAAAGGAAGTCTCAATGATTATTAATGGCAAGGAGGTAAAAACAGAGAACAAATTAGAGATTCATCCTCCACACGACCATAAGCATCTGCTTGGCTATTATTATATGGGAGATGAAAGTCATGTGCATCTTGCAATTGATTCGGCATTAAAATCAAGAAAAAAGTGGCAGGAAGAGATGGACTGGCACGAAAGAGCTTCAATTTTTTTAAAAGCGGCTGAATTGATTTCCGGCCCTTACAGGGCAAAAATAAATTCCGCTTCAATGCTGGGACAATCAAAAAATGTTTATCAGGCGGAAATAGATGCTGCCTGTGAGTTTGCCGATTTTTTGAGATTTAATGTAGAGTTTATGTCTGAAATCTATTCCCAGCAGCCAATTTCATCAAAAGGAGTTTGGAACAGATTGGAATACCGGCCATTGGAAGGTTTTGTATATGCCATCACACCGTTCAATTTTACTTCCATTGCAGGAAACCTGCCTGCGGCACCAGCGCTAATGGGAAATGTTGTCGTTTGGAAACCTGCTGAAACACAGATGTATTCGGCAGCAGTAATTATGGAGATATTCAAAGAAGCCGGCTTACCAGACGGGGTAATCAATATGATTTGTGTGCCGGGTCCGGTTGGAGGAAAGATAATGTCAAAGCATCCTGATTTTGTAGGTGTACATTTTACCGGCTCTACAGAAGTTTTTAAAAAAATTTGGAAAGCCATAGGTGAGAATGTGATGCTACATAATACCTATCCGAAAATTGTTGGAGAAACCGGAGGCAAGGATTTTGTGGTTGCTCATAAATCTGCTGAAGCTAAGGTTGTGGCTACGGCACTTGCAAGGGGGGCTTTTGAATATCAGGGACAAAAATGCAGTGCTGCATCCCGAGCATACATCCCTTCAAATTTATGGTCCGATATAAAAGAGAAACTTATCAAGGATATCGGTTCATTTAAAATGGGTGGAGTTGAAAATTTTCAGAATTTCATCAATGCGGTTATTGATGAAAGAGCATTTGATAAAATTGTTTCATATATTGAACATGCAAAAAATGATCCTTCTTGTGAGATCTTAGCAGGCGGAAAATATGATAAAAGCGTTGGATATTTTATAGAACCTACGGTAATTCTCACAACAGACCATCAATATAAGTCAATGAAAGAAGAAATTTTCGGGCCGGTATTAACAATTTATGTTTATGATGAGAATAATTATGAGGAAATACTGGAAATAATTGATAGTACATCACCTTATGCATTAACGGGTGCTGTATTTTCAAAGGACAGAACAGCTGTAGATATAGCTCTGAGGAAGTTGGTCAACGCAGCGGGTAATTTTTATATAAACGACAAACCGACCGGCGCAGTTGTAGGGCAGCAGCCTTTTGGGGGGGCCAGAGCTTCGGGTACTAACGATAAATCGGGCTCATACCTTAATTTATTGAGATGGGTATCACCGAGAACGATAAAAGAAAATTTTAATCCACCGGAGGATTACAGGTATAAGTTTTTGGCTGAAAGATAGTATTTTCGTTTTTAATTATAATTTTGCCGTATCTAATTATTGCAATGGTTTATATTTGCAGGATTCGTATTAATAGAACAAAAAAAAAAATAATCGTATATTCCTAATCTTGATAATAGTAAAATGATAAAACGTAAAAGTTATATTGCTACGAGGTGGGAAACATTCAGATATAACCTGTTGATTCCATACGGAATACGGCAAATAAAAAAACATGGTTTTTGGTTTGTTGATATTCCAAGGACTTCATCAACGAGTATTAGAATAGAACTTGCCAAAAAATTTGGAAATGTTTACGGTAAATCCGATGTATTTGAAAAAGGTTACAAAAGTATCCAAATCCTACCAAATCATCTTACAAGCAGGGTAATGAGGGATTATGTTGGTTATAAGGAGTGGGAAAAACTTTTTACATTTACAATTGTTAGAAATCCCTGGGACAGAGTGGTTTCCCTCTATCATTACAGACTAAAAAGCAGGTTGCTCAGGCAGGATATGGGGTTTGACGAGTATATGCATAAACTAAATAACACTAAATTCGGTACTGAACCGTTTCGATTTTACGGACACTATTTCGGGTGTTCTGATTTTGTTACGGATGACAATGGAGAAATAATTGTGTCCTTTGTCGCCAAATATGAAAATCGCGAAAATGACCTGAAGTTTATTGCTAATAAAATCGGATTTCCCGCACTGGGGAGTTTAACCGTTCAAAAAGCGGCTCCTGAAAGCAAGCATTATTCTGAGTATTATAATGATGAAACCAAAGGAATTGTGGAAGAGATTTATTCTAAAGATATTGAATTGTTCGGATATAAGTTTGAAAATAAGAAAAAATAGTACTAAAAGGATTAATTAAATGAATTTTGCAACGTTTTTACATATTAGTAAAATAATGATCACCAAACCGGGTATTTTAACCGGTGAAAAGAAGTATATTTTTCTCTTTAGTCATATGCGTAGTTATTCAAGTTTATTATCTCATATACTTGGCAGCCATAATAGTATTTCGGGATATTCGGAAATGCATTTACCATATATGAAGAAAGCAGATTTGATTACGTTAAGATATAGGGTCTATTTAATAAACAATAAAGAATCAAATGGGGAGTATGTTTTTGATAAAATTTTACATAATCACCCTATCTCGGATAGTATTCTCAACGGTAGTAATATGAAAATTATTTTCATGTTGCGTGAGCCTGAAGCCACTTTAAAGAGTATTTTAAAGATGAGTGAAAATTTGAATAATCCTAATAGGATTAGTGATATTTACAAAATTGAGAAGTACTATTTAAAAAGGTTAGAGCAGCTGGCACAACTTGCTAAAAGGACAAATGGTAAAGCGGTTTATCTGGATGCGGACAAGATTGTAAATGATACGGATTTTGTCCTTGGTTATATGTCTGACTGGTTGCAATTGAAAACACCACTATCTTCAGAGTATAAAACCTTCTCTAAAACAGGTGAGCCAGGTTTTGGAGATCCATCCGACAATATAAAACAGGGTAAGATAATAAAGAACAGGAAATCTGCAAATATTATAATTCCGGAACAAATAGTAAAGACTATAAGTGATGCCTATGGTAAATGCAGAGAGGTTCTGATGAAACGTTGTACAGTAATATAAATAGTTATGAGTAAAACAGTCATATTTTTTCTTGCGATATCGCTGATATCTTCGGTCGGTAAAGCACAAACGATCCAAAATGCCGGTTTTGAAAACTGGTCTAATCAGTTTTTATACGAAGATCCGGATGGCTATTCTTCTTCAAATACCGTAAGCATAGCTGCGTTGGGACAACCTAATGCCTTAAAGACAACGGATGCATATTCCGGTTCTTATGCTGTTAGTCTTGAAACCGTTCCGACATCAGAAAACCCGGTTAAGGGAGCTGTTTATATCGGAGACATAGGTGAGGATAATATATGGGGTGGAACGCCTTTTACCGAACGGGCAGACTCCGTTACGGGATATGTTAAATATAATGTGATGCCCGGAGATACGGCTTATGTGGGCGTGCTATTTAAAAAACTCGGGCAACCCCTTGGTGTTTGCCTTGCAACTTTTTTAGGTACCCAAAACGAATATCAGTATTTCAGCCAACCGGTTCAATGGTTTATTCCCGTGGTTAGCCCTGATACCATAGTAGTTGCAATATTGTCTTCGGCTCTTTTCGGGGATGCTATCGTAGGTAGCCAGCTTACTGTTGATAATCTTTCATTTGTTGGCACAACGGGTCAGTTTCCCAACGGCGATTTTGAAAATTGGACGGAGTACTATTCCGAAGAAGCGGATAATTGGATATCAACGAACATCTTTAGTAAAACAATAGGATTTACTCCGGTTATAAAAACCAACGACAGTTATGAAGGTAGTCTTGCAGTTCAACTTGAAAATATGCCGACATATTTCGGTGACACTTTAGCCGGAATCACAAACGGCCATTTCAGTTTCGACGGTCCGGTAGGAGGTATGCCCGTAGTTCAGATACCGGAAACATTTTCAGGTTATTATAAATATTCACCGTCCTCAAACAGTGTTGCAGTGGCAGGCATTAAGCTGTTCCGGTACAATTCTGCCGCCGGTGAATCCGAACTTCTCGCAGAAGACAGCATAATACTTTCTCCGGCAGGCAGTTATACACCGTTCGAGATAAATGTTCAGTATAATGCCTATCCGCCCCCCGATACTGTCAATGTCTACTTTTCGGTAACAAATCAGTATCAGGAGAAATCAGGCGGTATTCTTGTTGTGGACGACCTGAACATGACTTTTAAACCGGTGGGCTTTGAAGAAGCTAGCAGGGAAATGACAGCAAGAGTTTTCCCTAATCCTACTACAAACTATTTATTTGTTGAAGCTGCAAATATTAAAGAGGATATTAATGTTTCCCTGGTAAATGTTAATGGTGTTGAGATGCTGAATAATAGTTTTTCGCAGCCTGATAATCATATTATAAAAATTGATATTTCAAGCCTGCCGTCAGGGATATATTTTTACATACTAAGTGCCGGCGAAAAGCAAATGCGCGGGAAATTGGTGAAAAGGTGAAATCACAATTTTACTTTATAGTGCAACGAAGAACGGTTACCTGATAAATGTTATCCTGATAAATCCACCTTTTCCGAGTAGGTTATTATTTCCGAAAAGACTGTTTAGATAGGCCGAGCCAATTTGAACATTGATATGTTTTCCTGCAGAAATTCCGGCAAAAAGGCCGAAATTCACCTTTTGATAACTGCTGTATGCAATAACGGGAGTGAGCCTTAAAACATTATTGATATTGTATGTTCCGAATGCTTCAAGATGAAACAATGCTTCAAAAGCAGGATAGATATCTCCCCTTATTCCTGCATAACCTTTGCCCGCTGCAAAATATTTTCCGGCTGAAAAATTAATTCTCAAGGGAAGCGAAGTCGTGAAGTTATCAGAACTGATATCCGAAAAAAGTATATCGTTTATGGAATTTGCCGACAGGTTACCCGTACCTATGCTTGCAGTGTCTATCTCAATGCCGTTGAACACAAATGAAGTATCTGTTTTTCCTGTGAAAGAATTATCAGTCCAACTTATGAAACCGAGATTTTTTATTGCAAAGTCAAAATGGAAATTTCCGGGTTTGTCAAAATCGTATTCAAAGTCAACTGATGCACCAATCCCTCTCATTTCATACCATTCAGCCCAAACCGTATCCGATACACGTGTGTCGAATCCGGTTGTTATGTCAAGGTATTCACCGTTGACATCAGTATAAATTGAGGAGTTCGATATGTTGGTCCCGTTGAAGTTTTGTCCGAAATTCAATGCAATATTTCCCGTAATGTGATGTATTCCGCCCGAACTGTTTTTGCGGTATCCCATTCCGGCTTTTATCTGATTAAAGTATGTGCTGTAGTATTTTGAATCCGGAGCATATAATGTTTTACCCGCAAAGGGTTTGTTGCCGAGCAAGATAAGTTTGATAACATCTTCGTCAAAGGAAGCATCCAAAGCATATTGATGCTCAACTCCGATATAGTAAGTGATGTTTTTGTTGTTACCTGAAGCAATGAAAGCATCAAGACAAATATTTCTTACATCTCCCGTAAGAACGGGATTTTTAAGATTTTCAATTTGCCGGTTTTTCAAGTCGTCATTAATAAATTCAGAGTTATTGAACGAAGAGTAAAATTCGTTTGTAAAGGAATTGGAGTTTGACTGCTCGGAAAATGAGGCTGAAATCTGAAACTTCCTGACAGAATCGTTAAAACCTGCCGGATAATATCTGTTAAACAATCTTATTTGCCCCATTGCGGGATATAAAATCATTGTAAAAAACAATATGATAAGTATTTTTTTCATCATTTATTGTTTGATTTTTAATTCGAAGTCACCAATTACCTTGAGTCCCATTGAATAATCCGAGTATAGCTTAACCTTCTGATTCATAGCCGAATTGATACTCATAACATATCTCGCGGTTTTTGCATTCCTAACCGATTCTTTAAGTTTATCGTTTAAAGCAATATCAATATAAGAAATCACAGGTTCTTCAACTCTGTTATTTATCCCTGGTATTGCGGTTTCAATATTGGCATTGTAAAGCAGAGTATCAAGAGTTTCTCCGTTTTCATCGTCAAGGAACATATCAATATTAAAAGAAAAAGGGAAACCGTTTGTAAACTTCAACTTTAGAAGTCCGTCACCAATCATATCGAAGTCCGCATTTTCTCCGTTCCAGTTGCTCTCTTTACGAATCACAAGGTCGTCAACACCTATTCCGCCGTTTACCTCCGCTTCCATAAAAACCTCAATTGGAGTGTCGAGGTAAAAGAAATGGGAATGGTCGGTTGTGTCTCCCGACGGATTTGTCTCTATTCCAACGAAATATGTAAATTTATCGGGCATTATCTCAAGCAGGTCGAAGATATTTGTATTTGAGAAATCAAAATAATTTTCAGACGGTTCAATACCGGAAATTCCCGGTGTGTTTTGATATGCCCTGTCAATAAAGAGAGCCGAATCCACCATATCTCCTTGTAAAGATACGGATTGGCCGGTTGTAGTATTCGTGGAACTTACATCCAGTAGTTTTATCAAACCGTCAACGCCGTAATAATTATCAATCCGTAGCTTAACATCCGCATCACCTATTGAAAACCCGGCCAGCTCCATATCCTCAAACATATCAAAATCGGTTGTTTCAGGCCCGAACTGAAAATCCGTTTTCCCGAAATTGCCTTTGGCATAGTCAAGTACAACGTTTGTAAAATGGACATAAAATTTAAAAGTATCTACCTGAGTAAAGGTGATAGGGGCCGGTTCGTCGGGGTCAACCCAAAATGTCAGATCAAAGTTAAATGTATTGTAAACGCCACCGTTTTCGCCTGTAAAATCCAGCTTATATCCCGAAAAATCACTCACGGAACTGTAAAGGTCGTTTTTGGGAATAGGTTGGTTATAAAGGGCAAAAGTATCTCCTTCGGGAGATATTGCCGAGTTGATCTTAAAATCACTTAACATATCACCGTCAGACTGATTTTCCATTTCAAACCTTATTTCTCCCGAATGCATAATGGCATTCTCAAGCTCAATTCCAAAGTCAAAATCCAGCATCTGGTCGAAATGTTCGTTGAGAATTTCCTGTCCCGGGTCAACGGTTATCGGAAAGTAAAAGCTGAATGCCCAGTAAAACACCGTATCCGGTATTGTTACCACCGAGTCGCCGTTAACTTCATATAGCTTTTGATTAAAAACAAAGGTCAACGAGCTGTCGGGATTCTCTTCCAGAATAGTATCGCTGATAAAGTCGGTGATAGTTATGGTATCGCTCAAAAGAGGAAGAAGCATATTGGTATCCCAGGACGGCTTGGGCTTGTCCTTAGTGCAGGATATAGAAAGTAGTAAAACCAATAAAAAAAGAGACCAAATTTTTTTCATATTCAGAATTTATCACATCAGGAGCACAAAATACAATTTTTATTATACTTTTATTTAAAAATTTTGTTTCCGATTTTAAAATATGCATTTTAATACCGGGAAAGCGGTAAAAAGTTAACATTTTATTTTTTAAGTTTTATTTGCACCTTAAATTAAAATATATACTTTTGCACCTTGCATTAACGGTTCATAATGTTCTTTAAATTTGATAATAGGGAATGCCGTGAGATTCGGCAACAGTACCCGCTGCTGTAATCGCTGTTAACTTTTTGAAAATCTTTATAGTCACTGTTTCCTTGCGGAATGGGAAGGCTTTCAAAAAAGGGCGTAAGTCAGAAGACCTGCCGTTGATGTTTATTGTTCAAGGCTTTCGGGATAAAAAGCTATGAATGAATGACTTGTCATTTTGTTCACTTTGCCTTTTTCCATGAAAGTTTTGAGGGAATTAATTGAGCCGGAGTTGAGTTTTTATTTTTGACTCCCGTCTCGCAGTTTATAAACCTTAAAACTTTTAAAAATGAAAAGATTTTACTTTTTAATGTCAATGGCAATAGCATTTGCCTTCTTGTCTGCAAAAACCTCTTTCGGACAGTTTTACACAAATCAGGTTATCATCGGTAACGGCGGTATTTACGGCGACCCGTCAGATCACGTAACTGTTGCAACTTACGACCCTGATGCCCAGACAACAACAACATTCGGCGATATTCAACGCGAATCAATACAGGATTTGGTTGTTGATGACCATTATGCTTATGTGGCCGCTGAGGACTCCCTCGTTAAATATGATATTGATACATATCAGCGTATAGCAGCCGTTTACGAATCGAATTTGAGCAGGTTATATGTTAAGAACGGAAAACTTTATGTCTCTCGCAGGTCCGATTTAAACGGACCGCCGGCAGACGGAAAATATGTGAAGGTCTATAATGCCGATGACCTCTCTTTTGTGGCTGCTGTTGATGATATTTCCGCCGATGCGGCCGGATTGATACTTGCCTCCGATACTTTATATGTTGCGGTTCCGGGCGACTGGCAGGCAACCGAAGGAAAATTCGCAGTTATAGATAATAATTACAATCTTGTTCGTGAAATGAACTTCGGTACGGCTGCAGTGGGAATTTCCGACCTCTTTACCGACGGGAGCAATATTTACACCGTTAACCGGACTCCTTACGGCGATACTACGGGCTCCGTAACCTCATACAGTATTTGGTCAACAGGATATTTCACTACGACAATAAACAAAATTGTGGGAAAAGGTGTTGCAACTGCCGGATACACCCTCTATCTCCTTCTTGACTACGGAATAGGCTCTCTTGATCTCTCCAACGGATTTATCCTTGACGAAACTATCGTTCCCGACCCGGGATCGGCTAATTTTCAATATATTGCAGCGGCAGCCTACGACAAGATCAATCAGCTTTTTTATGTTACGATTACTGATTATTTCTCCACGGGCGAGGGAAAAATCTATGATTTGAACGGAAACGAAACCGGCGGTTTTGATGCTGATGTTTCTGCCGAAGCAATTGCCGTTGATACACGTATCAATGATTTTACATTTGACGATGTACAATATTGGGTAGGCGAAGGTGAAAACAAAGCCTTGCTTGTAATTGACTGGAATGATAGCGTTTCGCCCGAATCCTATGCCTGGGGATACCGCTTTGACGATGAAGTTACCGGAGAACAGATGCTTAGCGACATAACGGATGCCGATTCGAGATTCTATGCGGAGATGTCCGGCGGTTTTTTAAACAGCGTTGCTTTTGATGACAGTGATATTCAGCACGAAGGAATTGGCGGTACCAACGGGTTTTACTGGAGCACCTGGAGCGGAACAAATTCGGGAAACTGGGAAATGAATGCGGGAATCGGAGAAACCGTTCACGACGGTGACTGGTTCGGATGTTCTTTTACCGACTTTAATCCGGCTGTTACTCCCGGCGTCCCGGTTGCAGTGCCTAATCCTGTAGGTGTTGATGAAAATGACCTTATGATTACGGACATTTTTCTTTACCCGAATCCGGCAACGGAGTTTGTTACAATCAAAGCTGACAATATAAAATCTATTAGAGTGTTGAATTCCGAAGGTATGCTTATCTTTGACAAAAAATATGATGCGAAAAACGATATAACTGTTGACGTCGGAGGGTTTGCTACCGGATTATATTTTCTGAATATTGAAACAAACAATGGTGTGACCGATAAAAAATTACTAATCCGGTAATATATTTTATCCGGGTCGTTCCAAGACTAATTCCGGGGTAAGCGTGATGGCTTATCCTGGAAAATACAATTAAAATGAAGATAATTTACCATATCATTTTGCTGTTTTTTGCAGTTCTTTATCAGAGCGGCTTTGCCCAATATCCGCCGCCGGTAGGGCAGGAGGGAAGTACGGCAATCCATAAAGACAGTTCTGTTTTTATTGATTGGGCATCAACTTGCACTGTTGAAAGGGGTTTTCTGGATATTTCGCAACCTGAATTAGGTTTTGTTGATTACGGTTTCGAAGAAGAGGCCACCGGCCAGGCCGATAATTCCGTTGTGAGTCTTGGTGACGCAGGCGTTGCTACACTGAGCTTTGAGACTCCTTTGGCTAACGGTGAAGGCTTCGATTTCGCAGTTTTTGAAAACGGCTTTACCGACTCTTTCCTTGAGCTTGCCTTTGTGGAGGTTAGCTCCGACGGAGAAAACTATGTGAGGTTTAATAATGTGTCACTAACTCAAACCGGTGAACAGGTTGGTGGGTTCGGTGAACTGAATACGGAATTGATAAATAATCTCGCAGGAAAATACCGTGTTGAGTACGGAACCCCTTTCGATCTTCAGGAACTAACCGACATTACCGGACTTGATGTCAATCATATCACACACGTCAGAATTGTTGATGTCGTAGGCTGTATTCAGGACAATTATGCAAGATATGATTCCGAAGGTCATAAAATCAACGAGCCGTGGCCAACTCCCTTTCCATCCGGAGGTTTTGATCTTGATGCCGTGGGAGTTATAAACAATATTAATTCGCTTTCAGTAACGGAAAACGATAGTTTCGAAATGGTTGTTTATCCCAATCCCATACCTGAGAATGTATCTTCTCTTCAACTTCGTTTTAATGCGGATAATAAACCCGATCTGTATTCAATAATCGGTTTAAATGGAATAGTTATTACCTCTGTAAATGAGATAAATAAAAATATGACAGTTATTGATTTTACGGATATTGCGAAAGGGATTTATATTTTAAAAATAGTAACAGGAAGGGGAGTGATAACAAAGAAAATAATCAGGGACTGATGCGGAGAATACTTTTCATATTATTTCTTTTGCCGCTTGAGACTTTTTCCCAAAATGCAGGAAATGATACGGTTATTCATCTTTCGGAAGTGGAAATAACATCCTGGCGGCTCAATAAGTTGAGCACAGGATTAAATAAAACAATTTTCGACTCCTTAACCCTCGATTTGAATGAGAATAATTCTCTGTCAACATTGATTTCATCTTCCACTCCCAACTATATCAGGACTTACGGTCCGGGAAATCTGAGTTCCGTGTCATTGCGTGGCACATCTTCGGCACACACGGGTGTTTATTGGAACGGAATAAAATTGAATCCCCCGAATATTGATATGGAAGATTTGTCGCTTTATCCCGTTTCGTTTTTCGGCAATGTTGAAATGTTGGCGGGAGGGGCAGCCTCTTTGTTCGGAAGCGGTAATATAGGAGGTTCGGTTCATTTGCAAAATAAGCCGGCTTTCAAAAAAAATTTTACTGCGGATATCGGGGTGTCGGCAGGGAGTTTTAACGATTACAGGGCAAATGGAAACATTACCGTTTCAAATAAAAAAATATGGTCGTCTACAAAGTTTGCTTATAAAAATGCGAAAAATGATTTTCAGTATGAAAGTCCTGACGGAGAAGAGGTTAAGCGTACTAATGCAGCTCAGGAACAGTATGGTTTTATGCAGGACTTTTTCGCTGTTTTGAGTAAAGAGAGTATTCTTGGTGCTTCCTTGTGGTATCAATCAGCCGGCAGACAGATTCCGGGGTCAATGCAGGTACCACAAAGCGATGCGAAACAAAACGACAATTCTTTCAGAGCCCTTTTGCAATATAAAAAAACAGGCAGAAAAGTAAGAATATCCGCAAAGACGGCTTTTATGCATAGCTATCTCAGCTATGTTGATATGGACACGATTCCGCAACTGCAAATTGACAATGAAATTATCACAAATACGGGAATTGCTGGATTGAGTGCGAACTTTTTTATTAACAACAGAATAACCGCTACGGCAGGTGCCGATTTCAGATATGATCAATGCTCAACACCGGCTTATCAAAGCACACCGGACAGAAAGAATACGGGTTTGTTTCTGTCTGTAAACTACAAAATCCCAAAAATCGAATGGGACTTTACGGTAAATCTGAGGCAGGATTTCTTTGATAATTACGGTACTCCTTTTTCTCCTTCCTTCGGACTGGAAGGAAAAATTGTGAAATGTATTTTCGGAAAAGTTAATATCTCGCGAAATTTCAGAATGCCGACTTTCAACGACCTGTACTGGTATCCGTACGGAAATACTGGGCTTGTTCCTGAAAGGTCTTGGAATGAAGAGGCTACGATTATATTAAAGGATGAAAAAACATCGAAATATCAATTATCATTAACAGGTTTTAATACGGTTATTGACGACTATATTTTATGGATACCTGTGTCGGGAAATCTCTGGTCACCTGAAAATATTCAGACCGTCCGGGCAAGGGGAATAGAAGCTAATGGTTCTACAAATATAATGATTGGAAAAGTGCTTTTTAAAATTAATGCGGGATACTCTTATACAAGATCCACAAATGAAAAACAGACAGGCGCCAATGATAATTCATCGGGCAAACAGTTGATTTATCTTCCCGTAAATAATTTTAACGGTAATTTTACCTTTTTATACAAAGGTTTTGTGATTAACTACAGACAGTCGTTTACAGGTTTGCGCTACATTACACGTGATAATTCCGATTATTTACCGGCATATAATACGGGAGACATCATTTTCAGCAAAACGGTTAAACTCGGTAAGTTCGGCATTAAGTTGCAATTTAATATTTTCAACCTTTACAATACGGAATATCAATCGGTTGCATATTATCCAATGCCCGGAAGAAATTATAGACTATCTTTGTTATTTAAATTAAAATGAAATTAGCAAGCGTCCAGGCTTGCCTTAAAAAAACAACAAATATGAAAAAATTCATTACATTTATATTTATTCTGTTCCTGCTGTATTCTTGTGAAAAACCGCCGGATGATCCCCCTGCACCGAATCCCGGCAAGATCTATAATAACGGATTGATTATCTGCAATGAAGGTCCTTTTCAAACGGGAGCCGGAACAATCAGCTTTTGGCGTACGGACGGTGGCATGGAGAATAAGATTTTTCAGGGTAAAAATGACGGGCAGGAGCTTGGAAACATTGTACAATCTGCCGTACAAATCGGGCTTAATACATTTATTGTCGTAAACAATTCAAACAAAATAAGGATTGTGGAGCAAAGCTCGTTTAAATTGATTCACACCGTTGATGATATATATCTTCCGCGTTACGTCATTCAGGCTGACGATGCCCACGCCTATGTTTCGTGTTGGGATAACACCGTGAAAATTTTGGACTTTGCTGGATTTAAAGTATCGGGTACAATACCTGTTGCTACGGGGCCGGAAAGAATGTTGAAAGTGAATGAAAAGGTCTGGGTTCTGAATCAGGGTGGCTTTGGTATTGACAGTGTGGTGTCGGTAATAAATGTAGCTACTTCCTCAGTTGAAAAAACTATTCAGGTCTATCCTAAACCTTCGGGAATAGTATCGGATGAGAATGGTAATGTGTGGATTATTTGTTCCGGAAAAGGCTGGAACGGAGTGCCGGCAACGGATAATACAAAAGGGAGACTTCTTTGTTTGGACCCGGTTTCTTATGAAACGATAAGGGATATTGAGTTTCCGGATGCGGAAAAACATCCCGAACAGCTATTGATAAACGGAGATAAAACAATTCTATATTATAACTACCCCGATGGGATTTATAAATTTAACATTAGCTCCTCATCTCTTGAAAATCAACCTTTAATACCACACTCGTCAATGTTTTACGGTTTGACATACAGTGTAGCGGGAAATGTGATATATTGTACGGATGCAGTTGATTTTGTGCAGGACGGTTGGGTATATAAATACAGTGCGGAAACAGGAACTGCACTTGATTCGGCAAAAGCCGGAATAATTCCCGGAAATATGATGTTTGTTGAATAGGTTGAATTTTAAGTTTGCATTTTTATTGTATTTTTGTGAAAAAAGTAGCTTTTTAATATTATGGCTTTAAAATATTTACTTTCGTCATTATTATTGTTGATTGGAATCCGGACAGTTAACTCTCAATCTCAGTCACAGAAATGGATTTCCACTTCACAGGATGAATATGTGGTAAATATGAAATATCTTTATTCGGATATCCTTTTTTTGGTAACATACAGAGGAGAACAGGCACAAACCTATCAGGAGCAATTCACAAATTACTCCAACGTACTTTATAAATCCGACTTTAATCTTGATTTTTCCGACAGTTTGACCATTGATGAAATCGGGAATTATGATATTTTGGTGAAAAATTTTCTCAGGGTTGATAATACCGGAATTTTATATTGGGCAAAAGCTCTGGAAAAAAATACACAGGACGAACAGTTATGTCTTCTTTGGTTTGATGAAAATCTGAATCTTGTGAACAGTCAAATGCTCGGTTCCCCGGATTTGAATGAAACCGTTTCGGATGCAATTCAATGCGCAAACGGAAACCTGTTATTTGTGGGAACCACCGGAAACGACCTGCTGAGCTCATCCTATATTATATGGTTGTTCGACGAACAACTTCAGGAGATAAATAAAGATATTCTGTCAATACAGGTGCAGGATTACCCGAAAATTATAGAAATTCCGTCAATGAATAAATATCATGTTATAGCAGGTTTTATGACCTACCAGTTTGATGAAAATCTTGAATATGACACTACTTACGAATTTCCTTCGGATATAAATATTCATCCGCAACCTCAAAACAAGTTGTATGACGATTCTCATTATGTTAAAACGGGATTGTACCTTTCCGCACCCATTCCCGGAAGTCCGTGGGAAATGGATATGGCTCTTTGTTTGATGGATCAGGATGCAAACCTTATCCAAACATACACTTACGGTATTACCGACTCCACCGATGTTCCTGCAGGAATGGATTTTATTACTTCCGACACTATATATCTTGCAGGAACCCGTAATTTGAGTTTCAATCCGCCTAAAAACTCCTTTGTGGCACTTTACATAACTGATACGGACGGAAATACTAACGGATACAAATTGTGGGGCGGGGAAGGACAGTATGTTTGTTCCGGTGTTACAGCTTTACCACAGGGAGGTTATGTTCTGTCAATGACAAAATGGGACTACCAAGCAAATCCCGATACCGTTACGCGTGATATATTTCTCGTTACGGAAAATTACGGAAATCCGGTTACAAATGAACAGGAATATTATCCTTCCGCCGCTTTCCTCATATATCCTAATCCCGGAACTGAACAACTAAATATTTCTACGGATAAAATCAATTGCAGGCTAAGACTTTTCAATACCTCCTCTATGCTTGTTCTTGACAAAAGATTTGACCGGAGTGCGTTTTTTGTAACATCTCATTTGCCGAAAGGAATTTATATCTATGAGGTTTCTCAAAATGATAAAGTTATGGGGCACGGTAAGTGGTTGAAAAGATAGATTTGTTGTTTAAAGAAACGAAAATAGTGTGGTTATCCAAATATAAGTAACTGCTTAATTACAACAAAGCAATTGTTACAACCTCTTCCTCAACTCGAAAATCTCATCCCTGAACCGTGCAGCCTCAATAAAATCCAACTCTTTGACTGCGGACTGCATCTCTCTTTCCAATTTGGAGATAGCTTTTTCAATCTGTTGTTTGGTCATATATTTTATAAGCGGATCTGCGGCCAGGTCAATATTTTCTTTTTCGATATAGGGTTTGGCTTCCGTACTTTTTTGACCTGCAACTGCGGTCTGACCCAATATTGAATCCGTTGATTTTATTATTTGCGTTGGTGTTATATTATGTTCTTCGTTGTATTTCAGTTGTTTTTCACGACGGCGGTTTGTTTCGGTAATGGTTTTTTGCATTGAGTCGGTCATTTTATCGGCATAAAAGATCACTTTTGCATTGAGGTTTCTTGCAGCACGGCCTGCAGTTTGGGTAAGTGATTTTTCTGAACGTAAAAAGCCTTCTTTATCGGCATCAAGAATTGCGACAAGCGAAACTTCAGGTAAATCAAGCCCTTCGCGCAAAAGGTTAACACCGACCAAAACATCGAATTCACCAAGTCGTAGTCCCCGCATTATTTCCACCCTGTCAAGGGTAGCAACATCGGAATGGATATAACGTGTTTTGATTTCAAGGTCAAGGAGGTATTTGGTAAGCTCTTCCGCCATTCTTTTGGTTAGTGTTGTAACCAGCACCCTTTCGTCTTTTTGTATTCTTTCGTTTATTTCATCCAACAGATCATCAATCTGGTTTAAACTTGGTCGCACTTCAATAACCGGGTCAAGTAGTCCGGTGGGGCGAATCAGTTGCTCCACAACAACTCCTTCGGACTTTTGAAGTTCATAATCACTTGGCGTTGCACTCACAAAAATAATCTGATTTACAAGACTTTCAAACTCCGGGAATTTCAACGGCCTGTTATCAAGAGCCGCCGGAAGCCTGAAACCGTATTCAACCAGTGTTTGCTTTCGTGAGCGGTCGCCACCGTACATAGCTTTTATTTGCGGTATTGTTACATGGCTTTCGTCTATCACTACCAAATAATCTTCAGGAAAATAGTCAATCAGGCAAAAGGGTCTGGTACCGGGTCTCCTGCCGTCGAAATAACGTGAGTAATTCTCAATTCCCGAACAATAACCCAACTCCCTCATCATTTCAATGTCATACGACACCCTGTCTTCAAGCCTTTTGGCTTCGAGATGTTTGCCTGTTTCCTTCATATATTGAACCTGCTTGAACATATCCTGTTGTATCTCCTCAAGTGAACTTTTCATTTTTTCACTTGAAGTAACAAAAATATTTGCCGGATAGATATTCAAACTGTCGAAAACTTCAAATGTATGTCCGTTTATGGGATCAAAAGATTCTATGGATTCTATTTCGTCACCCCAGAAAATAACACGATACCCCACATCCGCATATGCGGGAAATATATCAACCGTATCACCCTTTACTCTGAAATTACCGTGAGTGAACTCAACCTCATTCCTTGAGTATAAGCTATTTACCAGCTTTTGTAGAAATTTGTTCCTTGAAACCACATCTCCCGTTTTAATGGAAATGACATTATTGGTGAAATCATCGGGGTTTCCGATTCCGTAAATACAAGATACAGAGGAAACTACTATAACATCACGTCGTCCGGAAAGCAGAGCCGACGTTGCACTTAAACGCAATTTTTCTATTTCGTCGTTTATGGAAAGGTCTTTTTCAATATATGTATTTGTTGTAGGTAGGAAAGCCTCGGGCTGATAATAATCGTAGTAAGAAACAAAATATTCGACCCTGTTATTCGGGAAAAACTGCTTGAATTCGCCGTACAGTTGTGCCGCTAAGGTTTTGTTGTGCGAAAGAATCAAAGTGGGACGCTGAACATCCTGAATAACATTGGCAATTGTAAAAGTCTTTCCCGAGCCTGTAACTCCAAGTAAAACCTGACTCTTATCACCTCTTTCAATTCCCTCGACAAGCTGCTTTATAGCTTCGGGCTGGTCACCGGTAGGCTTAAAATCCGAGGTGATTTGAAATTTCATTTTTAACTGTTTTTTTGATATCTCATTATCTTATATCTTTCCAGCCATACCTCCAAACAAACCTCCAAACTTAAAACTTCCCAACTTCCAAACTTGAAACTTCCCAACTTCCAAACCTGAAACCTCCAAACTTCCAAACTCGAAACCTCCAAACCTTATCTCTTCTTCGGAGTATATCCTTTCTGCTTTGCAGCCTCTTCAAGGCGTTTTTGCCAGCCGGATTTTTTCTTTGGTTTTCTTTTTTTGTTAATCTCTATCTGAGCTCTTATCTTATCTTCATTTATTGACTTCCTAATAAAGAACATCTGTCCGAAAGTTATCATATTGGCAAGGAAGTAATAGTAACTCAAACCTGATGCATAGTTGTTAAACCAACCGAGGAACATAATGGGCATTAAATACATCATTGTTTTCATTCCCGGCATCTGCTGTTGGGACGATCCCATCAACTCCTGATTTATTTTTGTATAGAGAATAGTCGAAACGGTCATTAACAAAGTGAATAAACTGACATGGTCGCCGTAAATAGGAATTGTAAACGGCAGTTGCAAGATGGAGTCATAACTTGAAAGGTCTGTTGCCCACAGGAACGATTGCTGTCTCAGTTCGAATGCAGCAGGGAAGAAGCGGAACATAGCAAACAAAATAGGCATCTGCAACAGCATAGGCACACAACCTGCCATCGGATTGACACCTGCCTGTTTATAAAGACTCATAGTAGCCTGTTGCTTTTTCATTGCGTCTTCCTTCTTGGGGAACTTTTTGGCAAGCTCATCAATGTCAGGCTTTAACACCCTCATTTTGGCAGATGAAACGTATGATTTGTAAGCAATCGGGAATAATACGATTTTGAGCAAAACTGTCAGCACCAATATAATTATTCCATAATTCCAACCGAAGCCTTCCAGAAGGTTAAAAACCGGTATTACAGCATATCTGTTGATCCAGGCAAGCAGGAAAAATCCCCAACCAAGTGGAATCTGACGTTCCAAATCAAGCTTATATTGTCTTAATGTTTTGAATTTATTCGGTCCGAAATATAAAGACATAGGAATGGAATAATCTTTACCGGCCTGAAACGGCAGACCCAATGTCATTGTCATAGACCTTAAATATCTCGGATTAACCGGTTTTTCTTTATTGAAAACTTTTACTTTTCCATTTAAAAAGTAGTTGTCGGCAATCAATATCGAACTAAAAAATCTTTGTTTGAAAGATACCCATTTTACCTTTGTGAGTAACTCTTCTTCATCGTCTTTTCTTTCCGACAAATAATCAACATCGTCTTTATAATATTTGTAATATATTGTCGGGCCGTTCATTCTGTCAACCGTCTTCTCTTCTCTCAAAAGGTCGGTATTCCAATTCAGGTCAATGAAATTTGAACCTTTGTCAATATATTTTTCCATACCGACAAAGTTGATATCAAAATCCATCATATAATTGTTTCCCTTAAGTGTATAAAGAAACTCAATGTAGCTGTCCTTATTGAACGTACTGTCTGTGGCATCAACATATAAACGCATTGAAAGTTGTGCACTATCACCTTCGGCAACAATTACATTCTCTTTGGTAGCAGGTTGAAAATAAAGGTCATTGGTGTTGATAATTCTGTTGTTGGCAAAAAATGTAATACCGAAATTCGTCTGAGCCGAATCGAACAAAATTAACGGCAAAGAGTCGAAAGTTTGGAATTGTTTAACCTGAGCCGATATAATCTTTCCGCCTTTTGCGGAAACCTTCAACTTTAGCAATTCACTTTCAATAATAAATATTTTATCTTCGCCTTTAGCCGAATTGGCAAACACGCCAAGTTTATCTCTGTCAACGGTTGCGGTTTCGCTTTGTGTACCTGCATTTTCTTGCGCAACTGCAGTTGTGGTTTCCGCTTCCTTTGTCCGGTTGATAGAATCCTGTATCAGCCTTTCGATGCGACTTGCTGCTGCAATGGAATCCTGTATGTGCATTGCCTGTGCTATCGAATCAGCTTTATGCCGGCGTGCCTGCATCTCCTCTGCAGACGGAGTCATCCAGATACTGTATCCGATAAGTATTGCAAAGATTATTAAAAGACCTGTGATAGTATTTTTATCCATAAAAAAAATATTTGCCAATTCAGCCCGCAAAGATATATATTATAAACAACAAATTATTAACCGAATTATCAATATTTTTGCCTTCAAATAATTAAAGATAGATGACGGAGTATAATCCCACACTTTTTGTAGCCTTACCGGCACTCGCTGAACTTGACTATATTGCCGGATTTATTGACTGTCTTAGATCGCAGACATACAGGAAGTTTGAATTGACGGTTTGTGTAAATCAACCTGACGAATGGTGGGATAATGCTGAAAAAGTTCCGGTTTGTGAAAATAACTTAAAAACAATTCTGTTTTTGAAGAAAATCAAAGATATTAAAATTGATATTATTGATAAAAGCAGCAGGGGAGAGGGTTGGAAAGAAAAAAAGTCGGGAGTGGGATGGGCGCGAAAGATATTAATGAACAAAATAGTTTTGAATGCAAAAAATGATGATTTAATTGTCAGTCTTGATGCAGACACAACATTTTCACCCGGTTATTTTCAATCTCTTGTTGATAGTTTCAAGTATCATCCGAAAGCGGTTGCGGCGGCTATTCCGTATTATCACAAGCTTACGGGTGATGAGGCTGCCGACCGTGCAATATTGAGATATGAGATTTATTTGCGTTATTACGATCTGAATATGTTGCAAATTGGAAGTCCGTATGCGTTCACTGCAATTGGCTCTGCCATAGTGCTTCCCGTAAAAAGTTATAAAGCAATTGGCGGTATCACTCCGCATAAAAGCGGGGAGGATTTTTATTTTTTGCAGAAACTGAGAAAATACGGCAATGTGATTATATGGAATAATGAAAAAGTTTATCCGGCAGCAAGGTTTTCAGACAGGGTTGATTTTGGAACAGGGCCGGCAATGATAAAGGGCAGGGAAGGAGACTGGTCTTCTTACCCCGTATATCCTCAACACTATTTCGGTGTGATAAAAAAACTCTTTGATTTGTTTCCGTCGCTTTTTGAAAAGTCTGTTCCTACACCTTTGGATGATTTTATAGAAGAAAAATTCGGAACAGCTGATATATGGACACCCCTGAGAAATAATTCCACAGGAAAAGGAAACTTCATAAAAGCTTGTCATCATAAATTTGATGCTCTGCGTACATTCCAGTTTCTGAAATGGAAATATTCCAAAGAAACCATTAATGATGATAAACCGGAATTAATTAAATTTATTTCACAATTAAATATATTGAATGAAAATGTGTTAAATAAGTTTACATTTAGCAGTTCATCGGTGGAGATACTGGACGATATTAGAAATGGACTAATGAGAAATGAAACTGAAATACAAAGAAAAATCAAGGTTTTATGTTTTTGATAACTGTTTTAGGTCCCACGGCAACGGGAAAAACAAAATTTGCCGCAAATCTGGCATATCGTCTTGACGGTGAAATAATCAGCGCCGATTCGCGTCAGGTCTATAAGGGTATGGACCTTGCAACGGGAAAAGATTTTGACGATTATATTGTAAACGGCCGTAAAGTACCTTTTCATCTTGTTGATATTGTTGATGCAGGATATGAATATAATGTATATGAGTTTCAAAGGGATTTTCTGAAGGTTTATGCAGATATTTTAAAAAGAGGGAAGAAGGCTGTTATGTGCGGGGGAACAGGAATGTACATCGAATCGGTCTTAAGGGGTTACAAGCTCATTGATGTTCCTGAAAACAAGCAACTTAGAAAAAGACTGAGTGATTTATCCCGGGAAAAGCTTGTTGAGAGGCTTAAGAAGTTCAAAGTCCCTCATAATACCACCGATACGACTGATATTAAAAGGCTGATTCGTGCCATCGAAATACAAACATATTACAGTGAACATCCCGAAATTGACAGGTCTTTTCCGGAAATTAATAATGTGATTTTCGGAATAAGATTTGAGCGCGAAATAATTCGTAAGAGGATAACCGAAAGATTGAAAATCAGACTTGAATCCGGAATGATTGACGAGGTTAAAGACCTTTTGAACAATGGATTGTCATCTGAACAACTCAAATTCTACGGATTGGAATATAGGTATTTGACAATGTATGTAACGGGTGAAATAACTTATGACAAAATGGTTGAATTGCTTAACACCGCAATACACCAATTTGCAAAACGCCAAATGACCTGGTTCAGACGAATGGAACGTTCGGGTTTTGAAATTCACTGGATTGACGGTAATTTAACGATGAAAGAAAAAATCGGATTGGCAATGAACATCATTTGAAATTGTCACCGATGATTTTGGCATAAAAAAGAGACGAATATACAGCATATATACAATATGTCATATAATTAATATTATGTTAAATAGGGTTTTTAATAATAAAGGGAGAACATTAACAATCCTCCCTTTTATTACAATCTTACATACCTAATTCGGCATTTATCTTTTTAAGGTCATCATACATTTTTAATCTTGTATAAATCTCTTTTAGAGAAACCATGGTATTTTTATCATTAGGATCAATTTCATGCGCTTTTTGCAAAAACGGCAAGCTTGTTTCAAGCATTTTATCAGCTTTATCCTTGAGGGTATTATACTCGTCAACGGCATTCAAATCAAGTTGATTTGCTTTATCCATAATGACAGCAGCTTTATTAACATAAATAGCTCCCATATTATAATAGGCATCAAAATAATCCTCTTTAAGGTCAATAGCCTTTTGATAAGCGGCAATAGCTTTGTTAAAAGCATCTTCCCTAACCTCAGCGGGTTGAGTTGTGTCAGTAACTATTCTGTCATAACTTGTCCCTATTGCAAAGAAAATACTGGGATTTGAATCATCAAGTGAAGCCGCTTTCTCAAGTTTTGATAGAGCTTTATCTGTCTCTCCTGTGGCAAGATATAAGTTTATCTGATTTAATAAGATATTCAAATTATCGGGAAATCTTTCCAGACCGAGAGCGAAATATTTTTCAGCATTCTCATTATCACCCTTGTCTTTATATAAATTACCAAGTGTCACGTAAATTCCCGGCTCGGGGTAATTCTCATCAACGAGTTGTGTAAGATAAGTTATAGCTTTATCATTATCCCCGGCAAGTTCGGCAGCATACGACATATAATATAATGTCATTGTTTTAGTGGAATCGGCAGCACCGTATTTATTATATATTTCGTAAGCCTTTTCAAAAGCATCCAGAGTTTTTTGGTAATCTTTTTTAGCTGTGGTTGTATCACCTTCTTGAATAGCTTGTCCACCAAGGTTATAATAATTGGCACCATCAAAAAAATAGGCTTCACCAAGGATGGGCATTCTTTGCATTATTTCATCAGTGTACTGCTTTTTAGTATCAAGCTCAAGAGCTTTTGCATAAGCTTCGTCTGCCTTTGTCAAGGCATCCGGATCAAGATTTTTATAGGCCTCAAGCGGACTTCTGGCAATATCAAGGTAAATGTTTCCCCTGTAATACCAGGTTTTGGCCATTCCAACTGTTTTTTGGTTTACGGTTGCTTTATCAATAGCAATTTTTGCTTTATCAAGTTTTCCGTTACGATGGTAGTTAAATGCACTAACTACCTGATTTTTTTGCGAGAATCCGATGAGTGTCGCAAAGATAAAAAGTACTGATAATGAAAGTTTCTTCATGATTATTAATGTTTAAATGATTTACTTTTTTGCACCGGCAAAAATATTTATTTTCTGATAATTACTCAAAAAGCACGCCAATTTGGAATGATTCTTATTAAAATCAAATTCATTCCGTATAAAAATAATAAAAAATTATGGTCTATATTATTATGCCTCAGTATTTTCCTCATTAGAATCTTCGCCATTTCCGGTGTTGTCATTTTTATTATCAACAACTTCTTCAGCACCATCTTCACCTTCAATGTTCTCAACATTTTCTTCATCCTCATCCATTTCAACTTTGGCAACAGCGGCAATTGCATCATTTTCCCTTATATTTATAAGACGCACACCCTGTGTAGCACGTCCCATAACTCTAAGGCCCGAAACAGGCAATCTGATTAAAATTCCGGATTTTGTGATAATCATCAGATCATCCTTGTCGGAAACAGACTTTATTGCAATAAGTTTACCGGTTTTGGGAGTAATATTGATTGTTTTAACTCCCTTCCCTCCCCTGTTGGTAACTCTGTAATCATCAAGGTTGGATCGCTTACCATAACCGTTTTCCGAAACAACCAAAACTTCATTGGTTTCATCTTCCGCCATACAGATCATTCCCACCACTTCATCTTTAGGTCCGGCAAGTGTAATGCCTCTCACTCCCGATGCATTTCTTCCCATGGGTCTTACCCTGCTTTCATTGAAACGTATAGCCCTTCCCGACTTGAGTGCAAGGAGAATTTCACTATTTCCATTTGTCAATCTGGCTTCGAGCAAATTATCACCTTCCCTGATATTAATTGCAATAATTCCATTCTGACGCGGACGGGAATATGCCTCGAGTGTTGTTTTTTTGATAACACCTCGTTTTGTTGCCAGCATAATATATGTATTATTAATGTATTCCTCATCCTTCAGATTCTTAATATTAATAATAGCTCTGACTTTATCATCCCTGTCAATACTTATCATATTCTGGATAGCACGTCCTTTGGCTGTTTTAGCTCCTTCGGGGATTTCATAAACTTTTAACCAGAAAACTTTACCTTTTTCAGTAAAAAAGAGCATATAGTTATGATTTGTAGCAACATACAGATGTTCAAGAAAATCCTCATCTCTAATATTGCTTCCTCTCGCTCCCGTACCTCCCCTGTTTTGTCTTCTGTATTCCGAAAGAGGTGTTCTTTTAATATAGCCCAAATGCGAAATTGTAATCACAACCTCTTCGTCGGCAATAGTATCCTCAATGTTAAAATCTTTAGCAGTATATTCAATTTCAGAGCGGGCTTCATCCCCGTATTTTTCTTTTATCTCAAGCATTTCAGCTTTCAGGATGTCCATTCTCATCTCTTCACTTTCAAGAATTTCTTTCAAATGCTCAATAAATTTCATCAATTCGGCATACTCTTCTTTCAGTTTATCCCTTTCAAGACCTGTCAGTTTTTGCAGTCTCATATCAAGAATTGCCTTTGCCTGTATTTCGGAAAGTTCAAAAGTCTCCATCAATCCGTTTTTAGCAATTTCAGGAGTTTGAGAAGCTCTGATCAAAGCAATAACCTCATCAAGGTTGTCAAGTGCAACAAGCAGTCCCTCAAGAATATGTGCCTTTTTTTCAGCTTCGTTAAGTTCGTATTTGGTCTTTCTGATTAACACTTCATGACGGTGTTCCACATAGTGCTTTATCATATCTTTCAGGTTAAGCAATTGCGGTCTTCCATGAACAAGAGCAATATTATTAACGCTGAAGGATGTTTGCAAAGCAGTATATTGATACAATTTATTCAGAATAATATTCGGAATGGCATCCCGTTTTAAATCATACACAATTCTCAGCCCTTTACGGTCGGATTCATCTCTGATATCTGAAATTCCGTCAATTTTCTTTTCATTGACAAGGTCAGCCGTTTTTTTAATCATATCGGCCTTATTAACCTGATACGGTATTGATGTCACAATGATTCTGCTTTTTCCGTTATCATTTTCTTCAATAACGGCCTCACCCCTGAGCACAATTCTTCCGCGTCCTGTTTCAAAAGCATCTTTAACCCCGTTATATCCGTAAATCACAGCACCTGTCGGAAAGTCTGGTCCTTTGATATATTTCATCAATTCCGGAATAGTAATTTCGTTATTATCAATATAGGCAATAGTGCCGTCAATTACCTCGCTCAAATTATGAGGGGCCATGTTTGTAGCCATACCCACTGCAATACCGGAAGCTCCGTTTATCAAAAGATTGGGTATTTTAGCAGGTAAAACGGTTGGTTCTTTGAGTGTATCGTCAAAATTGAGTTGAAAATCAACCGTATCTTTATTAATATCCACCAGCATTTCTTCTGCAATCTTTCTGAGTCTTGCTTCCGTATAACGCATCGCCGCAGGGCTGTCACCGTCCATTGATCCGAAGTTTCCCTGTCCGTCAACCAAAGGATAGCGCAGCGACCACGGTTGTGCCATTCTGACCATTGCATCATAAACAGAAGTGTCACCGTGGGGGTGATATTTTCCGAGCACCTCCCCTACTATTCTTGCCGATTTCTTATATGGCCGGTTTGACAATACTCCAAGATCAAGCATTCCATACAACACTCTTCTATGCACGGGCTTTAACCCGTCGCGTACATCCGGCAACGCTCTGGAAACAATAACCGACATTGAATAGTCAATGTAAGCCGTTTTCATCTGCGTTTCGATGTTTACCGGAATGATTCTTTCACCACTTTCTCTATTTTCCATTTTTTATCTCTTTCAAAACTAGCTAATTATAAAATAACAATAAAAGGCACGAATTTAGACATTTCTTCTGAAAAACAGCAAAAAACAGTTAATTATTATTACTAACATTTTAATGTTAATAAAATTTGGTGTTCTCATAACAATACTCTAAATTTGTATCTACATTTGGCTATTCGGACATGTTGTCATCTGTTTGGCAATATGTTATTAAAGGTAAGCTTTTTGTAGTCAGATGCAAAATGGTTATCGGTTTAGTTAACTTATTGACATTTATGAACATTACGATGAAAAATACGTAATAATAAAGTAAAAGTCTCGTTAAAGGAAATCAGGAATTAAAATATATAATGGAAGCTAAATTTTCACAAAGAGTAAAAGACGTATTATCGTTTAGTCGCGAAGAAGCTATCAGGCTTGGGAATGACTATATCGGACTTGAACATTTATTTCTGGGAATAATGAGAGAAGGCGAGGGTATGGCAATTCAAATCCTTACTTTTTTCGGAATCGATCTGGCAGCTGTAAGACGAGAGATTGAAATTTCTATTGGAAATGCCGAAGGAACGAAACTGAAAACATCGGACAATATTCCACTAATAAAGCAAGCAGAAAGAGCCTTGAAAATAACCTATCTCGAAGCTAAACTTTTTAACAGCGACCTTATCGGAACCGAGCATCTTTTGCTTGCAATTTTAAAAGATAATGATAATATTGTCACAAGGTTGTTTCAGAAGCACGGAGTTGATTATGATGCAGTTAAAGATGAATTGAAATCTATGGTAACAAATAAGGATACGGGATTAAAAATGGATCCGCGGAGTGAAATGCCCGGAAGCGGGACAACCGATGAAGACCCCGAAGAAAGTGGAGGCGGAAAGCAGTTTGGCGGTAATATTAAAAAAATGTCAGACTCCAAATCCAAGACCCCGGTTCTCGATAATTTCGGAAGAGATATAACCAAAGCTGCCGAAGAAGGCAGACTGGACCCCATTGTCGGGAGGGAAAGAGAACTGGAACGTATTGCTCAGATACTTAGCCGCAGGAAAAAGAATAACCCAATACTTATCGGTGAGCCCGGCGTCGGTAAATCTGCCATCGCAGAAGGACTTGCCCTGAGAATTGTTGATCGTAAAGTATCAAGGGCACTTTTCAATAAACGAATTGTGACTTTAGATCTTGCTTCATTGGTTGCAGGGACAAAATACAGGGGACAATTCGAAGAGAGAATGAAGGCGGTACTGAATGAACTTGAAAAAAATCCCGATATTATTTTATTTATTGACGAAATTCATACAATAGTAGGTGCAGGAAATGCGTCAGGCTCACTGGATGCTTCAAATATGTTCAAACCTGCCCTTGCTCGCGGTGATATACAATGTATAGGTGCAACCACTTTGGATGAATACAGACAATATATTGAAAAAGACGGTGCTCTGGAACGCAGATTCCAGAAGGTTCTTGTGGACCCCACATCTCCTGAGGAAACGGTTGAAATACTGAACAATATTAAGGAAAAATATGAAGATCATCATCTTGTTACATATACGGATGAGGCGATAAAAGCCTGTGTAGCACTTACAACCCGCTATATAACGGATCGTAATCTGCCCGATAAAGCGATTGATGCACTTGATGAGGCCGGCTCCAGAGTTCATATCACCAATATCCACGTTCCGGTGGAGATAATTGATATTGAAAACCGTATTGAAGATATAAGAGGAAAGAAGACACAAGCTATCAATAATCAGAAGTTTGAAGAGGCTGCCAAATTTCGCGATATGGAAAGAAAACTTCAGAATGACCTTGACAAGGAAAAGAAAAAATGGGAAGAAGACTCAAGGATAAATCGTGAAGATGTGACGGAGGAAAATGTGGCGGAAGTTATTGCAATGATGACGGGTGTCCCGGTTCAGAGAATAGCACAGAACGAAAGTGACAGACTGGTTAATATGGTTGATGACCTTGAGAATTCGGTAATTGGTCAGAATGAAGCTATTAAAAAGGTTGTGAAAGCTATTCGCAGAAACCGTGCGGGACTGAAAGACCCGAATAAACCTATCGGAACATTTATTTTCCTGGGACCTACCGGTGTTGGAAAAACACACCTTGCAAAGGTCTTGGCAAAATATCTTTTTGATTCCGAAGATGCTCTTGTCAGAATTGATATGAGCGAATATATGGAGAAGTTTGCAGTATCAAGACTTGTGGGGGCTCCTCCGGGATACGTGGGATATGAAGAGGGCGGCCAGCTTACCGAAAAAGTCAGACGGAAACCCTATTCCATAGTTCTACTTGATGAAATTGAAAAAGCGCATCCCGATGTTTTCCACCTTATGCTTCAGGTTCTTGACGACGGAGTTTTGACCGATAGCCTGGGACGAAAAGTGGATTTTAAGAATACTATTATAATAATGACATCAAACATCGGGTCACGGCAATTGAAAGATTTCGGACAAGGTGTCGGTTTTAACACAAGTGCTAAAAAATCGGCTAAAGGAACTTACGCAAAAGGTGTTATTGAAAATGCTCTCAAGAAAGCTTTTGCTCCCGAATTCCTTAACAGAATTGATGATGTTGTGATCTTTGATTCACTCGAAAGAGACGATATTCATAAAATCATTGATATTGAACTAAAACATTTGTACGGCAGAATTAATGACATCGGTTACAAAATTGAGATTACCGAAGCCGCCAAGGATTTTATGGTTGACAAAGGTTGGGACGAACAGTATGGAGCACGACCGTTAAAACGGGCAATCCAGAAATATGTGGAAGATCCTCTTGCCGAGGAAATCATAAAAACCAAACTGTCGGAAGGCGATTTGATAATCGTGGATCATAATAAAGATGATGAGGAACTTTCAATAAAAATTGAAAAACAAACAAAACAGCTTCCCGAAAAAAGCGAAAGTCAGGAATCGTAATTACTTTCGGTACGAAGAAAGTGCGTAAAAGTCCGGAAAGGTTGAGATACCTGACCCGGCATTCAACGGATGACTTGCCATTGCTTGGCCCTCGCGCAGTCATCCGTTGACTTGCCCGCCTGCACGCAGTCATCCGTTGAATTGCCTCGGAAAAAAATCATTTTCCGAAGCTAAATATGAAATAAAAAAAATAATGTACATTTGCGGCTTTTAAAACAAACCTATATTTATTAAAGATGGATAAAGCGAACATTCTTAAAGGAGGTGAGTTTCTGATTAAGGAAACGGAAGCCAAAGACATTTTTATTCCCGAGGAATTTGATGAAGAACAACAAATGATAGCACAGACGTGCGAAGATTTTCTTAACGCCGAAGTATTCCCCATTCTCGACAGGATTGACAGTCAGGAAAAGGGATTGATGCGTGAACTTATTGCCAAAGCCGGCGAACTGGGATTGCTTGGTATTTCCGTACCGGAAGAGTACGGCGGATTTGAGCAGTCATTCGTGACTTCTATGCTGGCAAGTGCCGCAATGGGTTCGGGATATTCCTTCTCGGTTGCTTACTCGGCACACACGGGAATCGGAACCTTACCAATAGTTTACTATGGCAATGAAGACCAAAAACAACGTTACCTGCCGAAACTTGCTTCCGGTGAATGGGCTGCCTCATACTGTCTAACGGAACCTAATGCCGGTTCGGATGCCAACTCGGGCAAGACAAATGCCGTTTTATCCGAAGATGGAAAGCATTACATAATGAACGGGCAGAAAATGTGGATCACCAATGGCGGATTCGCTGATGTTTTCACTGTATTTGCCAAAATTGACAATGACAGGGTTTTGAGCGCCTTTATCGTTGATGCCAAATCGGAAGGTATCGTAATAAATACGGAAGAGAAAAAAATGGGGATCAAAGGCTCATCAACGGTTCAGATTTTCTTCAATGATGTGAAGGTGCCCGCTGAAAATCTTCTCGGACGACGCGGACAGGGTTTCCGCATTGCGTTGAACATACTTCATATGGGAAGGATAAAACTTGGCGGGACGGTTCTTGGTGCTGCCAAAAGAGCTATAACACAGTCTGTTAATTATGCAAATGAGCGTAAACAGTTCGGACAATCCATTTCCAATTTCGGTGCTATCAAGTTTAAGCTTGCGGAGCAGGTTATCCGTACGTGGGTTACGGAATCGGCCGTTTACAGGGTGAGCAAGAATATTGACGATATGATCGGCATCCTGTTTGAAGAGGGTAAAGAAAAACCGGCTGCTACTATAGACGGAATAGCACATTATGCAATTGAAGCGGCACTGCTGAAAGTTCTCGGGTCGGAAGCTCTCAATTATGTTGTTGATGAGGCTGTGCAAATATTCGGCGGAATGGGATTCTCGGCAGAGACCGACGTTGACCGCGCCTACAGGGATTCGCGTATCAACAGGATATTTGAAGGTACTAACGAAATAAACAGGTTGCTGGTTGTGGAAACAACTATCAAGAAGGCTTTGAAAACGGGATTCGATGTGGTTAGATTTGCCGATTCCATTATAAAAAATCTTGATGAAGCCGGCGATATGACCATCCCGGAAAATGATTATTATGCCGAAAAAAGGTTTTACATTAAAAACTTTAAGAATACTGCACTAATGCTGCTCGGTGCCCTTTCCGACAAGTTTAACAGAAAGATAATCACGGAGCAGGAGATATTGATGAACATTTCGGATATTATTATGATGATATACGGTGCGGAATCAACGATGCTGAGAGTGGAGAAACTGGAGAAAGTTCATAACGCAGATGTGAATATCTTGAAGGATATTTTGGATGTTTATGTTTATGATTCGTCCTGCAATATCAATAAAAGTGCAAAGGATGCCGCCAACTCCTTTGTTGAAGGTGAAGAGCTGGCCATAATGCACGACAGGATTGATGTCTTCACGAATCATAGTCCTGTGAATGTGAAAAGTGCAAGGAGAAGAATAGCTGATAAGCTGATTGAGGAGAACAGGTATTGTTATTAGACAAGGAGGCAGGTAAGATATTGAATATTTCACGCAACGACGCAACGTGATTTTCGGGACTGCCGATTTGAAGACTGCCGATGCCGACCTCCGGTCGAGCATGCACGAAGCAAAGCTTCGGCACTGCCGACTTTTTTGTTATTCTCTGAGAAAACCTCACGCGGCGACGCAACGACGCAACGTGATTTTCGGGACTACTTTTTTGAAGACTGCCGATTGCCGACCTCCGGTCGAGCATGCACGAAGCAAAGTTTCGGCACTGCCGACTTTTTTTGTTATTCTCTGAGAAAACCTCACGCGGCGACGCAACGACGCAACGTGATTTTCGGGACTACCGTTTTGAAGACTGCCGATTGCCGACCTCCGGTCGAGCATGCACGAAGCAAAGCTTCGGCACTGCCGACTTTTTTATTATTCTCTAAGAAAACCTCACGCGGCGACGCAGCGACGCAACGTGATTTTCGGGACTGCCGTTTTGAAGACTGCCGATGCCGACCTCCGGTCGAGCATGCACGAAGCAAAGCTTCGGCACTGCCGACTGGAGACTTTTTTAATATTTGCTGAAAAGAATATCTAAAGAGCAGATCAATTGATGAACCGTAATCCCAGATTAAAGGTCTGACCGGTACCGCTGTTTTTTGAGAGTATGAAATCGGTGTAGAGAAGTTCGATATTGAGATGTTTCGTGATTTGGTACTTCCCTCCTATTCCTATCTGTGTGTAAAAAGTCGAGCTGCTTGTAACCGTAGGTGAATACTGTGCCATAGCGTAAAGGGTCGCATTTTTTGTGGGAAAATAATTTACAAAAGCCGACACCGGAATTTCCAGCATAGTGTTTTTCAGTTCAAAATCCTTCTCAAATCTGAACAGCAGGTCGGCTTCGGCGAATATCTGAAACTTAGAGCTTAAGGTTCTGTCATAAAAAAACTGATTCCACCACGTATATCTGTCCCAGGCAAGCCATGGTTTTCCGTTTTCCTTTCCTTCCATATCATTTGCTACGGGAATCCAAAAGGCACTTTGTATTGAGAATCCCTTTACTTTATTAAACGGTGTAAATTTGATTTTAGGTCCGATACTTGTCAGAGTAGTCCTTGAAATGGAGTCGTTTCCGAATTTCAAAACTTTAAAGAAGGAACTTTTTTCATCCGGATCGTTTCTTACCGATTTCAGGTTTATGTCGAAACCCACATTGATTTTTGAGGATTTTGATACTCCGATCAAAAACCTTGTAAATCCGGTATAATAAGAGCTTCTTCCGTTAAGGTCAATATGCTCGCCGGTGGCATCGGAGTAAGACGTTTGGGTGTAGATATTGTTGAAAAACTGCACCTCAATCTGTCCTTTGTTCAATAATACGGACGGGGTGTAAGTTTGCAGATTCGACTTTTCACTCTCTTGCCCCAAACTTTGCATTGCAATATTTGTTGCAATAAAAACCAAAATAAAGATCACTGTTTTTTTCATATTGCAAAACAAATTATAAAAAATCGCCCCAATTGTCAAATGCAAGACATTTCATAACATTTTTCAATGTTTTCTTTGCAAAAACAAAATTAACGGATGGAAAAAATAGTAATAATCGGCAACGGCATCTCCGGAATAACGGCAGCGCGGCATATCAGAAAAAAAAGTGACAAGGAAATAGTTGTTATTTCGTCGGAGACCGGCTATATGTTTTCCCGTACGGCTCTGATGTACATCTATATGGGAGATATGAAGTTTGAACATACAAAGCCCTATGAGGATTATTTTTGGAAAAAGAACAGAATAGAACTTCTTTTTGCTCACGTTGGAGGAATTGATACTGCCAACAAAAAGGTATTGCTTACTAATTCATCGTCCCTTGGTTTTGACAAGCTCATCATTGCTACCGGTTCATTACCGAACAAATTCGGCTGGCCCGGGCAGGATTTGAAAGGTGTGCAGGGATTGTATCATATTCAGGATGTGGAATCTATGGAGGTTTACACAAAAGATATCGAAAGAGCCGTAATCGTCGGTGGGGGACTGATAGGTATTGAAATGGCCGAAATGCTACTGTCACGGAACATTAAGGTTACAATGTTGGTCAGGGAAGCAAGTTTTTGGAACAATGTATTGCCTGAAGAGGAATCGCAACTTATTAACCGTCATATTCGGGAACACAATATTGACCTGCGTCTGTCAACGGAACTGAAGGAGATAGTTGGAGACGGAAAAGGGCGCGTAAAGGCAGTTATTACAAGCAAAGGAGATATTATAGAGTGTGGGTTTACAGGATTGACGGTGGGCGTGAGACCCAACATTTCGTTTCTTAAAGATTCCGGTATCCCGACCGAAAAGGGTGTTCTTGTGAATGAATATCTTGAAACGGGCATTCAGGGAATTTTTGCCATCGGCGATTGTGCTCAGCATCTTCATCCTCCGGCAAGCCGGAAACCCGTTGAACAAGTCTGGTACACAGGCAAGATGATGGGAGAAACCGTTGCGGAGACAATAACCGGAAATCCGAAAAAATATGAACCCGGCGTCTGGTTCAACTCCGCCAAATTTCTTGATATCGAATATCAGACATATGGTTGGGTGTTCAACAAACAGCGCAAAAACGAGGAAACACTCTATTGGGAACATAAAGACGGGAAAAAAGCTTTACGGTTCGTTTATGATAAAGATGACAAATCACTACTCGGAATCAATGTTTTCGGAATCAGAATGAGACACGAAGTCTGTCAGGATTGGATAATTTACAAAGAGAAACTATCCTGTGTTATCGAACATCTGCAAGATGCGAACTTTGATCCTGAGTTTTACAAGAAATATGAAAAGGAAATATTCAATTACTTCTCATTGCAATTAATGAGTTGCCACTAAAAAACGATATTATGAAAACCGTTAAAAACACAGGATATATTTTATTCATTGCCGGCCTCACACTTTTTTTCGCATATCTGACCACAGGAAAATATTTGCTTACCGATAAAGCATTGAAAACAGCAATAAGCAATCCGGACGATTACGCAAGGATAAAACCGCAACTGGAAAATATAACCGGAAAACTTTACCAATCAAGGTTTTCTTTTGTCAATGACGTGCGTTCCGGAATATCCGCACTGAACGACAGTTACAAGTTGAAGGGGGAATGGGACAAAGTTATATGGACGGACTACACGTTTGCCATAACAAAAGATTCTGCTACGGGTTACTTTATCAAACATAACACTGCTGCCTTTTTTGTTATTTTCCTCCTGATTGTTACCGGTGCTTTTCTGCTAATTATCACTGGCATACGAAAAAGCCCGTCGGCAATCAATAATCATATTTTCAGAAAAGGACTGATGTCAAGAGGCCTGGCAGGAATTATTCTTGCGGTTGTGTTAATAGGCTTTTACATTGTGCTATACTGGTATCCCGAATATATTGTTAATTGGGTAATACTTGTTGAGCCTTTGAGCCTTGCAATAAGCGGACATCCGGCGAGTCAATGGTTTTTGTACGGTTTTCTTTACACAATAGCCGTTTTGGTTATGGGAGCAAGAATGATGATAAAGCACAGGCATAACCGTTATCAGCTTTTTCGAAGTTTTTCGGTAATGTTCTTTCAATTGGCATTTGCCTTTCTGATACCCGAGATACTGGTATCTCTGAACAAACCCTGGTATGATTTTAAAAATGTGTGGCCGCTTGATTATGACTTTTTCTATTCCTGGAATCTTGATCAGCTTATTAATAGCGGTACTCTCGGTCTTTTTATGCTTGTCTGGGGTATAATCCTGTTTGCCGTTATAGCACCTTTGTTAACCTACTTTTTCGGTAAAAGATGGTATTGTTCCTGGGTATGCGGTTGTGGCGGTCTTGCGGAAACAGCGGGTGATCCGTTCAGACAACTGTCGTCCAAAACCTTGAGGAGTTGGAAGATTGAACGCCGGATGATTCATTCCGTTCTTGTTTTTGTTGTTGTGATGACCACTGTAACACTGATAAACTATTTTTCGGACTTCAGACTTCTCGGAGATGCCACAAACAAACTTCACCGGTGGTACGGCTTTTTGATTGGCTCGGTCTTCTCAGGAGTTGTGGGAACAGGATTTTATCCCTTGCTTGGTAACAGAACATGGTGTAGACTCGGATGTCCGATGGCTGCATATATCGGTATTATTCAACGGTTTAAATCACGGTTCAGAATAACAACCAACGGAGGACAATGTATATCGTGTGGCAATTGTTCCACATATTGTGAAATGGGAATTGATGTACGGTCTTACGCCCAAAACGGTAAAAATATAGTCAGAGCCTCTTGTGTGGGATGCGGGATTTGTGCAGCCGTTTGCCCGCGGGGCGTCCTGAAACTCGAAACATTACAGGTTAAGGGAAGAATTAACGAATCTGCCAAACTTTCGGATATTGTTAAAAAATAGAAAAATGAGTTTTGTAAAGATTATACTTCCGGTCTTTTTTATCCTTTCGGTGAAAGCTTTTTCACAAGATGTGCCGGGTTATGATTACACAGTTGAAAAGTATGGTAACGGCAAGCTGAAAACGGAGGAGTGGGTGCCGCTTGACAATCCAAACAGCGACAGTGTTTACAGAAAGTACTATTTTGAGAACGGCACGGTCGAAAAAGAGGGTTGGCTGATTAATGACAGGGAAACGGGATATTGGAAAATACATTTTGAAAACGGTAAAATCAGAACCGAAGGACGCTATGACAAGGGTGAAAAAACAGGCTACTGGATTTCCTTTTTTATTGACGGAAAAGTTGAACAAAAAGGAAATTATCTCAACAATAAAAAAAGCGGGTTTTGGGAATTTTACTACTTAAACGGACAAAAGAAAGCCGAGGGTGGTTTCGATAACGGTTTGAAAGATGATTATTGGACTAACTATTATGAAAACGGAAATAAAGAGAGTGAAGGTTATTACTTCAATGACAAGAGGGTGGAATGGTGGAAACATTATGATTCTAAAGGGTACATTATTGCGGAAGGGCCTGTTGCGAACGGTGTTAAAGACGGATATTGGTGTCATTACAAAGACAGTATTATCATTGAAACAGGGAAATATTATCTCGACTGTAGAGTCGGTTACTGGAAACGCTTTAGTGAAAACGGCGAGTTGATATCAATCATAAACTATTCGGAATGAAGCATATTGTTGATGTTATAATACCTGCATACAACGAGGAAAAGTCAATTGCTCTTGTGGTTAATGAGATTCCTGCATATGTAAGGAATATTATTGTTGTTGACAATGCTTCAACGGACAACACTTTTGAAGTGGCTCGAAAAGCGGGTGCAATAGTCCTTTCGGAGGGGTCAATGGGATACGGTTATGCTTGCCTGAAAGGTATGGATTACCTTACTAATCTGGAAATAAAACCCGCTATTGTTGTTTTTCTTGATGGTGATCATTCCGATTATCCCGAACAGATGAACCTTCTTATTGAAAAGATAACGGAAAATAACGATGACATAGTTATAGGCTCTCGAAGCACCGGCAAAAGAGAAAAAGGGTCAATGACCCCTCAGCAGATTTTCGGTAACCGGCTGGCTACCTTTCTGATGAGGCTCTTTTACGGATCACGGTTTACCGACCTCGGCCCGTTCAGAGCAGTTAAGTATGAAAAACTGACGGAGTTGAATATGCAGGATAAAACCTACGGCTGGACTGTTGAGATGCAGATTAAAGCTCTTAAAAAGCGGCTTAAATACAGTGAAGTGCCTGTTGATTACAGAAAAAGAATCGGAAAATCAAAGGTTTCAGGAACAGTAAAAGGCACAATATTAGCCGGTTATAAAATTATTTATTTAATCTTTAAAAACTTGTAAAGAATCATGGGAATTGCAATTATGATATTATACGGATCGGCTTTGCTGTTCATCTTTTTGTACAGTCTTATGCAGATAACACTTGTGTCGGAATATCTTTCGTTTCACAGGCAGGAAGAGCCCTCCCCTCCTGCCCCGGATTCCGGTGAAATACCATTTGTGACCGTACAACTACCGGTTTATAATGAATTGTATGTTGTGGAGCGGTTATTGGATGCGGTTGCGGAACTTAAGTATCCGCAAGATAAACTGGAGATACAGCTTCTTGACGATTCCGATGATGAAACCACTGCTGCTGCCGAAAAAAAAGTTGCCGAACTGAGAAAAAGAGGGATTGATATTTCTCATATCAGAAGAGAAGACAGAAGCGGTTTTAAAGCAGGCGCCCTTAATTACGGACTGAAAACGGCAAAAGGCGAACTGATTGCTATTTTTGATGCCGATTTTGTTCCCGAACCGGATTTTCTGATTAGAACCGTTCCCTGGTTCAACGATGGCAAGACAGGTGTTGTCCAAACCAAATGGGGACATATCAACAAAGATTTTTCATTGCTCACCAAATTGCAGGCTTTCGGTCTTAATGCACATTTTACCATTGAACAAACAGGAAGGAGCCACGGCGGCCATTTCATTAATTTCAACGGTACCGCAGGGATTTGGAGGAAAATATGCATCTTGAATGCAGGCGGCTGGGAGCACGACACTCTCACAGAAGACCTTGACTTAAGCTACCGCGCACAACTCAAAGGCTGGAAATTCAAATATCTTGAGTCGGTGGAATCACCTGCCGAACTGCCTGTTGCTATGAGCGCACTTAAAAACCAGCAATTCAGATGGAACAAAGGTGCAGCCGAGAATTTCGTAAAATTCCGCAAGATACTCCTTAGAACGAAAATACCTTTTAAAACAAGGCTCTACAGTTTTTTTCATCTTTTAAACAGCAGCATCTTCCCTATTGTACTGTTGATATCCGTTCTAAGCGTGCCGTTGCTTTTCGTCAAACATTATCACAAGGAATACTCCGCTCTTTTCACAATCAGCTCCCTCTTTCTTGTCTGTACACTATTCCTTATGGTCTTTTACTGGGTATCGTATCGAAAGAAAGGGAAAAACGGGCTAATTTCGTTTGTCAGGTTTACAGGCGACTTTTTCATGTTTCTTTCCTTTTCAATGGGACTTTCGTTTCACAATACAATTGCCGTTGTTGAGGGCTATATGGGAAAGAAAAGTTCCTTTATCCGGACACCCAAATTCAATGTTTTTACAAGCAAAGACAAATGGAAGGATAATAAATATTTGAGTAAAAATATCAATATGATAACAATTGCCGAAGGTCTTCTTACACTCTATTTTCTTGGTGGAATAGTTAGTGCTTATATGCTGCACGATACCGGGCTTCTCCCGTTCCATATTATGCTCACTCTTGGTTTCGGAGCCGTTTTTTACTATTCCGTTTTTGCCGAAAGATGAAAAAAAACGAAAACATAAAGTATTTAACTGCGGGACTAATACTCCTGTCACTCTTTTTTTATTGGCTGTTGGGGTACAGAACAAACCGGCAGGATTTTATGCCCCTGATTACAGTTTATTCAATTCTGTTTGTATCCTACCTCCTTTCTTTGTGGATATGCGAAAAACTTAATTTCAAAATTTTGTTTTTTGCAGGTTTGGCATTCAGAGTACTGTTGATTTTTTCATTGCCGGCCTTGTCAAATGACTATTTCAGGTTTATATGGGATGGAAACCTTTTGGGACAAGGGCTTAACCCATACAATCATTTACCCGTTGATTTGATAAAAGAAAATACTTTTACAAACTCTTCATTTTACTTGCAGTTGTTTAACGGAATGGGCGAGCTTTCGCAAAACAATTACACCAATTATCCGCCTTTGAATCAGGTTGTTTTTTGGTTTCCTTCGCTTTTTACACAAAATATTTCTTATTATATATTTTTTTACCGTATCGTTTTGATCGCATCCGATATCGGGACATTCTTTATCGGGCGGAAAATCCTGAAAAGTATGGGATTGAAGAGCAACAATATCTTTATTTACTTCTTGAATTCATTGGTAATC
>JALSSR010000201.1 GCA_026984135.1 Bacteroidales bacterium | reverse complement strand
AAGCGAAGACTTTGCTCCCTCTTGTCAAGAGTCTGTAAACTTGGGTGTTGCGTCATAAGAAATTTTTAATTAATATATTCATAAATACAATTGTTAGCTAACGTCTGTGTAAAGTTACCTTATTACTTTTATTTCTGCATTGGACAATCGAAATGGTACGCTTACTCCAATAATATGGGGAGTATAACGTACTTTTTCGGTTTTTGCCGTCAAAATATTTTTGTTTCGACAGGACAAATATACGAAAAAATCAAAATCCGGAAAATTATTTTTCAGAGTCAATCCGCTTCCGTATGTATTTAATGTCTTTTCGGACTTCTTTAATGCTTTAAATCCTGATATTCCCCGAGGAACTGCCGTGCCGATTTTCATTTTGATAAAAGGTTATAAACTTTTTACTTAAAATCTCTCTCCGATTAAAAGATAACAATATATTTGCATCTTCATTAAAAGAGGCGAAATATGACAAACTCAGCTGCAAGCACAAGAGCAAACTACACAATCCCCATAATTATTATCGGGGTTTTGTTTTTTATTTTCGGATTTGTTACCTGGCTGAATGCCACGCTGATACCGTATCTCAGGATTTCCTGCGAACTGACATCCTTTGAGTCGTATCTTGTGACATTTGCCTTTTACATTTCCTATTTTGTTATGGCATTGCCTTCTTCAAAGGTTTTGGAAAAGACGGGATTTAAGAACGGTATGTCGCTGGGACTGTTGATAATGGCTGTCGGAGCGCTCATATTTGTTCCCGCAGCAATGACGAGAACCTACTGGTGGTTTCTGCTCGGTCTTTTCGTTCAGGGTACGGGACTGGCAATTTTGCAAACGGCATCGAACCCGTATGTCACTATTCTCGGACCCATTGAAAGTGCCGCCAAAAGGATAAGCATAATGGGTGTTGCCAACAAGTTTGCAGGAATACTGAGTCCTATTATCCTCGGGGCTATTGTGCTTGACGGTATTGATAAAATCGAAGATAAAATAGCGACGATGGATGCCGCTGCAAAAGCTGCCGAACTGGATATGCTTTCGCACAAGGTTATTTTGCCTTATGTTGTGATGGCTGTGGTTCTGGTGTTGCTGGCAGTTATGATTCGTTATTCGGCATTGCCGGATATTGATACGGAGGATGATGATGAGGCCGGTGAAGAAAAGGATACCCGGACAAGCATTTTTCAGTATCCTTATCTCTGGCTTGGTGTTATGACAATTTTCTTTTATGTCGGTGCCGAAGTTGTGGCGGTTGATACTCTTATATCTTATGGAAAATCTCTCGGTTTCGACCTGGCGGAAGCAAAATTCTTCTCGTCGTTTACGCTTGTCGGGATGATAATAGGTTATTTCGTGGGAATTATTGCAATACCCAAATATATTTCGCAGCAAAATGCACTTAAATACTTTGCTATGCTCGGAGTCTTGTTTACGATTATTGCAACTCTGACCAACGGTTATACTTCCGTGCTGTTCATTGCTTCGTTGGGTTTTGCCAATTCCATTATGTGGCCTGCTATCTGGCCCCTTGCAATTGACGGTTTGGGAAAATTCATCAAAAAGGGTTCCGCACTGATGATAATGGCTATTGCCGGAGGAGCTTTGATACCTCTGCTTTACGGTTATTTGGCCGGGCTTGACTCCATTGGAAGTCGCGAAGCATACTGGATTCTTGTGCCCTGTTATCTCATAATTCTCTTTTTTGCAACCAAAGGACATAAAATAGGAAAAAGGGTATGACGCCCACTTGTAAGGTTTGCGCCGGTACCGAGAAAGAGCAACCTTGCAGGTGTTAAAAGATAAAATATTAAACAGTAAGAATATGAAACCTACATTATTAATTCTTGCGGCAGGAATGGGAAGCCGCTACGGAGGACTGAAACAGGTTGACCCGGTTGGTCCCAACGGTGAAGCTATTATTGATTATTCCATTTACGATGCCATCAGAGCCGGATACGGCAAAGTGGTTTTCGTTATCAGGGAAAGCTTTGCGGAAGCATTTAAAAACTCCTTTAACTCCAAACTTGAAGGGAAAATAGATGTGGATTATGTTTTTCAGGAGCTGGATAACGTGCCTGAGGGAATTGAAATTTCGGGGGAGCGTACCAAACCCTGGGGTACCGGACATGCGGTTTTGGTTACCAAAGAGGCTATTAATGAGCCTTTTACGGTAATAAATGCCGATGATTTTTACGGTCCTGCCGCATATCAAATGATCGCTCAATATATGAACGGAGTTTATGAAAATCAACCGCCTCATTATTGTATGGTGGGGTATAAACTGAAATATACGTTGTCGGAGCACGGTTATGTTTCAAGGGGTGTTTGCGAAACTGACGATAAAGGTTTTCTGAAAACGGTGGTTGAAAGAACACACATTGAAAGGATAGAGGAGAGGATAGTAACAAAACTTAATGACGGATCGGAAATGGAACTTACCGGAGACGAAGATGTTTCAATGAATATTTGGGGATTTACACCTTCATACTTTGAATTTTTGGAGGAGGCGTTCGGTAAATTTATTTCGGAAAATGCGGGAAACCCCAAAGCGGAGTTTTACATTCCTACCGTCGTAAACGATTTGATTGAAAAGCGAGAGATAAAAATGAAGGTGCTGGAGTCAAAAGACAAATGGTTTGGCGTTACCTACAAGGAGGATAAGGATGAAGCTGTCGGAAATATTGCGGAACTGATAAAACAAGGCGTTTATCCCGAAAGGTTGTGGTAGATTTTTACTCAATCCGGATAGCTGTCCGGGAAAATCCTGACAAAATATAATATCCAGTATATCAATTAGATAAAAGGTGTCAGACATATGAAAAATTTATCAGCCGTCATTGAGAAGTTCCCTGTTGTTAAAAATGTGAAGACCGTTTCACCTTTCGGTTCGGGACATATTAACGATACCTACAAAGTCGAAACGCAGGATGCCGATTTTATTTTGCAGCGTATAAATCACAATGTTTTCAAAAATGTTGAGGGATTGACCGGCAATATTGTTAAAGTTACGGATTATATTGCCCGTAAACTTAAAGGAGTATCGTCAAAGATGCAGGTTTTGCAAACATATAAAAGTGTTAACGGCAATTATTTTGTCAATGATGAGAAGGGAAATTACTGGCGTTTGCTCAATTTCGTAGAAGGCAGCAAAAGTTATGACCTTGTCGAAAACAGTAAAGTAGCCTATAAAGGAGGTAAAGCTTACGGATGGTTTGTCAGGATTCTTTCCGGTTTTCCGGTTGACACTCTTGTGGACACGATACCGGATTTTCATAATATTGATTTCAGACTGGATAATTTCAGAAAGTCGGTAAAAGCGGATGCTGTGGGAAGAGTGAAAGAGGCCGGTGACGAGATTGCCTTTGTGGAGAAAAGGGCGGGAGAGATGCGTGAAATTTTGTTGAAGGGAAAAGAGGGAAAAATTCCCTTGAGGGTTACCCACAACGATACAAAGGTTAACAATGTGTTGTTCAATGATGATAATGAGGCAATATGTGTTATTGACCTTGATACGGTTATGCCCGGCTATGTTCATTACGACTTCGGTGACGCAATCAGAACATTTACCAATAATGCCGGTGAAGATGAGAAGGATTTGTCAAAAGTTTCAATGAATATTGAGTATTACAAAGCATTTGCTGAAGGTTTTCTGTCGGAAACAAACGATGTTTTGAATGAAACCGAGATAAAATACCTCCCCTTTTCGGCACGGTTGATGACCTATATTATCGGGTTACGTTTTCTTACCGATTTCCTTGACGGGGATATCTATTATAAAACCAAATATCCCGGACATAACCTTGTTCGTGCCCGCGTTCAGTTTCGTCTTGTGGAAAGTATGGAAGACCATTTTGAGGAAATGGAGCAGGGGATGGATCCCGGTCATCCGTAATCCGATAAAGGGCTTGTGTCTGTATTTTATATTATTCAACACACCTTCATTGCTGAAATTAAAAGCCCGAAATCCGTCACGATTTCGGGCTTCTATTTTATGAGAGTTCCATTTACTAAATTGTGTTTGGTTATACTTGTTTGTTTTCAGGTTGTTACGTTTGTTATTGATTATTTTTTAACATATTTGAATAGCTGCTACCTTTATTTGTGAACATTATCCCGAAAACATTGTTTTTTAATGGAATTGATTTTTTAATTTTAGAATCATTTTATCATTACGAGTTATGTCAATGACAAGAAAATACACTATAGAGAAAACGGGTAAGAAAACACTGGAAAACTGGTATTACCTTATGGCTCTCGGGCGCGCCATTGATGAAAAGGCACCCAATTATCTTAAGCAGGCTCTCGGTTGGTCATATCATGCACCCTATGCGGGACATGACGGCATTCAGCTTGCCATCGGGCAAACTTTCGAGAAGAACAAAGACCATCTTTTTCCATATTATCGTGATATGCTTACTGCAATTTCCGCAGGGCTGACTGCAAAGGAGATAATCCTGAACGGTATTTCAAAAGCTTCCGATGTTGCAAGTGCAGGACGACATATGTCGAATCATTTTGCCAAACCCGAATGGAACATTCATAATGTGTCATCCTGTACCGGTAATCATACTCTTCACGCTGTCGGTGTTGCGAGAGCAATTAAAGTTTATGGTGCCGATGCCGTTGCCATCAGTTCACAGGGTGAATCCTCGACTTCCGAAGGGTATGTATATGAGGCTGTTAACGGTGCAAGTAAAGAAAAACTGCCTGTTATCTTTGTGTTTCAGGATAACCATTTCGGGATATCCGTACCGCAGCGTGACCAGACTGCCAATCGCCGTGCTGCCGACAATTTTAAAGGATTTAAGAATCTGAAAATTTTCCGTTGCGACGGAAAAAACGTCTTTGACTCCATGAATGCAATGTATGAGGCAAAACAATGGGTTAAGGAGAATATGATGCCTGCAATTGTCCATGCCAATTGTGTCAGGATTGGTGCCCATTCCAATTCGGATAAGCACGAACTTTACAGGGATGAGAACGAATTGCACTGCGTCAGGGCTGCCGATCCTTTCCTCAGATATAAAAATGTTCTGCTTGCTGCCGGCAGGTTTACAGAAAAAGAGCTTGAAGCCATTGATGCAAAAGTGAAAAAGGAGTTGTCAAAAGCACATAAAGAAGCCATAACCTCAGCCGACCCGTCACCCGATTCCGTTTTCGATTTTGTGATTCCCGAACCTTATGTTTCCGAAAAATATCCCGACGGTGTTTCCAACGGTAAAGGCGGGAAAAAGAAATTTATCAATGCTCTTAATGAGACTTTGAAAGCCGAATTCAGACGCAATCCCGATACATACATCTGGGGGCAGGATGTTGCTAATAAAGACAAAGGCGGAATATTCAACGTTACAAAAGGGATGCAGCAGGAGTTTGGGAAGCAGCGGGTTTTCAATGCTCCCATTGCTGAAGATTTTATTGTCGGTACAGCCAACGGAATGAGCCGTTTTGACAAGAAGATACGCATTGTGGTTGAAGGTGCCGAGTTTGCCGACTATTTCTGGCCCGCCATGGAGCAGTTTGTCGAGATGACGCACGAATATTGGCGTACTTACGGAAAGTTTTCTCCCAATGTTACCATCAGACTTGCTTCAGGCGGTTATATCGGCGGCGGACTCTATCATTCACAAACTATTGAAGGAGCCTTGACCACTTTCCCCGGTATCAGGGTTGTGTATCCTTCTTTTGCAGATGATGCAGCCGGTTTGTTACGCACAAGCATAAGGTCGGAAGGCCCCACGCTGTTTCTTGAGCCTAAAGCATTGTATAACGACCCTGCCGCCGAAACGGAAGTACCTGACGACTTTGAAGTGCCTTTCGGAAAAGCTCGTATAAGAAAAGAGGGTAAGGATATGACCATAGTTACATACGGAAATACAACGCATATGTGTCTTAAGGTTGCCGAAGAAATGGAAAAGAGAAAAGGGAAAAGTATTGAAGTTATTGATATCCGTTCGCTGATACCTCTTGATAAAGAGACAATTCTGAAATCCGTCAGGAAGACCAACAGAGTACTTGTTGTTCACGAAGATAAGGTTTTCAGTGGTTTTGGAGGAGAACTGGCCGCGATGATAACCGAAAATGCTTTTGAATATCTTGATGCACCCGTTAAAAGGGTGGGAGCGGAGTTTACTCCGATAGGTTTCAACCGAATACTTGAGAATGCCACATTGCCCAATACAACTAAAATAGAGAAAGTTGTGGAAGAGATGCTGGGATATTAGTGTCAGGTGTGTTGTACTGTATAATTGTCAGATAGTCAGGATGAAAAAGGTAATGAAAGCCGCTTGGCTTATTGCGCGTTAATTTACAATTAGCTTTTTAGTATATACATTTTTTCCGTCTTTGATTTTCACAATGTATGCACCCGTTTTAAGGGATAAATTGAATTTTTTCTCCATCTTGTTTGAATAAAGTACAACCTTTTCCATATAAACCGTTTTTCCCGGAAGGTCGTAAATGAAAATATCCACCCGATTTGAATTTAAATTATTCATTTCTATATTGAACTTTCCGTTTGACGGGTTGGGATATAGTTTGATTTTATCCGTAGATAAATTTTCGTTAACGGAAAACAGTGACAAATTCAGAAACTTGACTTCATGACTTCCCCAGTTGCAAACTGCAAGGTAGTTATCCTTTCCAATACACATTCCGTAAGGACGGTTGTTGTCGTTTGAGATAACAAGCTTCCAATCGAGATTATGCGACGATTTATAAACGGGTTCATTACCCCAGGCTCCGTCGGGAGTTCCCCAGCTTGAGATAAAGAAATCACCGTTTTCCGTCATCTGGATACCTTCAAGGTACCCTGTTGTATAAAAAATTGCTTCATCGCCTGTTCCGTCGGGATTTATTGCTCTCAAGTAGGATAATGATGAAGTACTGCTTGTGTAAATAATTCTGTCGGAAATATAATCATAGAAGACTCCGTATGGATTGGTTAGTCCGGTTAAAAAGTCACTGACTTCATTGGTCTGTAAATTAACTTTGTAAATCTTTTGCTTCTCAGTGTCACCAATATATAGATTGCCATTGCCATCCGTATCCATAAGGTCAAGGTATGTTCCGTTACTCGAAACCATTATGTTAAGAATCTGTTCTCCCGTATTGATGTTATATGCTTTGAGATAGGAGGGGAGAGAGCCGCCGTAAAGGTCTGAATTGTCATCAATATACAGGATGTTATCTATAAGACAAAGTCCGCCGGTATAATTTAACCCTGTAGCAAAAGTACTTTCAATCTCCCCGTCGGAGTTTAGTTTGAGAATGTAACCTGCACCGTCGGCCCAGTTGGAAACATAATATTCTTCACCGGCTTCATTATAAACTATGTCAACAGGATAGTAGAAAGAGCTTTGTGAAAAGGAAGTGCAAGTGATCAGGATTAAAAGGAAAGTAAAATATTTCTTCATAATTATGAATGTTTGTAATTAATTGGCCCAAAGATAGGAAGAATTTGTATTTGGAGGAATGAATTTTTTTGTTTGACCAAAAGGAGACGGTTTTTTGATCGTAGATTCCGGATACCCGTTATATATTGCTTGCTGCTATAACATCTTTTCCTATCTTTGTCGCCAAAATTTTGAAATATGTCGGCATTGAAAACATTCAAATCCTTTCCGCGAACATTTTGGGTAGCCAATACCATAGAACTCTTTGAAAGGTGGGCATGGTACGGCTTTTTTATGCTTTTTGCAAACTATCTTACAGGCTCGTCCGATGTCGGCGGACTGGAATTTACACAAGCTGAGAAGGGTTTGATAATGGGAATCGGAACAGGGATATTGTATTTCCTTCCTGTTATAACAGGCTCTATTGCAGATAAGTATGGCTATAAACGGGTTTTGATAATTGCTTTTTCAATTTATACTACGGCTTTTATTTTCCTACCGATGCTAAATACTTTTACCGGTGTTTTTCTTCTGTATCTTTATCTCGCTCTCGGAGCAGCTCTTTTCAAACCTGTTATCTCGGCAACAGTGGCAAAGACAACCAATGATGAAAATTCCTCCATAGGATTCGGAGTGTTTTATATGATGGTGAATCTCGGTGCTTTTCTCGGGCCTATGCTGACACTCTTATTCAAGGGTGCTTCCTATGATATGGTTTTCCATATTTCTGCAGGAATAATTGCATTGAATTTTATTTTACTCCTTTTCTACAAAGAGCCCGACAGGAAAAAATCCGATGAAACATTTTCCGAATCAATGGCACACGTCTTTAAAAATATAGGTCTTGTTCTGACTGACCTGAAATTCGTTATTTTTCTTTTGATAGTTGCCGGTTTCTGGACCATGTACAATCAGTTGTTTTTTACTCTGCCGGTTTTTATCACACAATGGGTTGATACATCCTCAATGTACCGTTTCTTTCAGACCTATGTTCCGTTTATTGCCGTAAACTACAGCGCCCATGGTCAGATGGAAGCCGAGTTTATAACAAACTTTGATGCTATGTTCATCATTGTTTTTCAGATTGTGATATCTTCGATGGTTATGAAATGGAAACCTTTGAATACAATGTTCACCGGCTTTATAATCAGTTCTTTGGGTATGGCGCTGACACTTATGACCCAAAATGTTATGTTTTTGATGGTTGCACTTTTTATCTTTGCAGTGGGAGAGATGACAGCTTCACCGAAGATTACCGAATATATAGGAAAAATAGCCTCTCCCGACAAAAAGGCTCTTTATATGGGCTACTCCTTCATTCCTGTGTTCATCGGAAATGTGTTTGCCGGTCTTATTTCCGGTAATGTGTATCAGGCAATGTCGGACAAGCACAGCATTTTGCTGAAAGAGATCGCTAAAAAAGGACTTACGATAGATAGCGAGCTTTCACATAATGAGTTTTTTCACAAAGCCGCCGGATTGATGAATATGACCGACAGGCAACTGACGGATTACCTTTGGAATACCTACCATCCTTCATATATCTGGATAGTGATTTTCGCCATAGGTATTGTTGCTGCCGTTAGTCTGAGACTGTACAACAGATATATGATTAAAGGATAACGAACACTATTGTTTCTCAAATTATTGATGTTTTTTCGGCTGAAAGCAGTTGAAGTAAATTTTTTGTATATTTGCCCTGTCCGAAACAACAATATTTTGACAGCAAAACCGGAATTATACACTCGGATTGCGAAGACGGATTTTATGCAATTTAAAAATCTATTGGATGATATATATGAAAATAGCAGTTGAAAAACGGAAAAAGTACCTTATACTCCCCATATTATTGGAGTAAGCGTACCTTTTCGCTTTTTCCAATGCAGAAATAAAAGTAATAAGGTGATTTTACACAGACGTTAGCTAACAATTGTATTTATGAATATATTAATTAAAAATTTCTTATGACGCAACACCCAAGTTTACAGACTCTTGACAAGAGGG
>JALSSR010000200.1 GCA_026984135.1 Bacteroidales bacterium | reverse complement strand
CAATAACCGGGGAAAGGTCCGGTTTCCCATAAATTTCACCCTTACAAATCCAAACTTTTATTCCAATACGGCCATAAGTAGTATGAGCTTCCGCAAGGGCATAGTCAATATCCGCTCTGAGAGTATGCAAAGGAATTCTACCTTCCTTATAAATCTCTCCCCTTGCCATTTCAGCACCACCAAGACGTCCGGAAATCAACACTTTCACTCCTTCCGCTCCTATTCTCATAGTAGAGGCAATAGATGTTTTTATTGCCCTTCTAAATGAAATCCTCCCCTCAATCTGCCGGGCTATGGAATTGGCAACTATAACGGCATCCAGTTCAGGTCTTTTAATTTCCGATATATTGATCTGAATTTCCTTACCTGTCAGTTTTTTCAATTCCTCCTTCAGCTTATCAACTTCCTGACCGCCTTTACCAATAATTATACCAGGACGCGCAGTAAAAATAGTAACCGTAACAAGTTTGAGAGTACGTTCAATCAGAATTCTTGAAACTCCGGCTTTTGCAAGTCTGGCATTCAGATATTTTCTAATATTGTTGTCCTCAACAAGCTTCTGTTCGTAATTTTTACCTCCGTACCAATTGGAGTCCCATCCTTTGATGATTCCCAATCTAAAACCTATCGGATTTGTTTTTTGTCCCATTAATAAGTATTTATAAATTCTTTTTAAACAATTTCTTTATTATCAACAATCAGTGTAACGTGATTTGAACGCTTTCTGATTCTGTGAGCTCTGCCTTGCGGAGCAGGCTGAATTCTTTTAAGCATCCTTCCGCTATCAACCGATATTTCTTTAACATACAAGTCAGCATCTTCAATTCTAACGCCAGGATTTTTTTCCTGCCAGTTAGCAATAGCAGAGCGTAACAATTTGTACAAACGTGCTGAAGCATCAAGTGGGGAATGTTTCAAAATATGTAAAGCTTGATAAACTTCTTTTCCCCTAACAAGACCGGCTGATAGTCTCATCTTTCTCGGTGAAGTCGGACAATTGTTAAGCTTAGCAATCGCTACCTTCTTCCTTGCTTCTTTTCTTTCTTCAGCTCTTATGTGTTTTCTGGCACCCATATTTATAATAATTTCAGTGTTAACTATCTTTTGCCTTTGTCTTTTTTACTTCCTGCATGTCCCCTAAAAATCCGGGTAGGTGCAAATTCTCCGAGTTTATGGCCAACCATATTTTCGGTAATGTAAACAGGGATAAACTTATTCCCGTTATGAATAGCTATGGTCTGTCCAACGAAGTCCGGAGAGATCATTGATGCACGCGACCAGGTTTTAATTACGGACTTCTTTTTAGATTCCACATTCTGCAGCACTCTTTTCTCCAGTTTGTAGTGGATATATGGTCCTTTTTTTAATGATCTTGCCATCTGTATATAGAATTAAATATTATTATTTCTTCCGTTTTTCAATTATATACTTATTAGAAGCTTTCTTCTTCGATCTGGTTTTATAACCCTTAGCAGGCAAACCTTTTCTTGACCTGGGATGCCCCCCTGAGGAACGACCTTCACCACCACCCATCGGGTGATCAACAGGATTCATAACAACACCTCTGACACGAGGCCTTCTTCCCAACCAGCGAGACCTACCGGCTTTACCGGAAACCTCAAGACTATGGTCGGAATTTGAAACCATACCTATTGTTGCTTTGCAAGTCTGAAGAATCATCCTTGTTTCACCTGAAGGCATCTTAACAATTGCAAATTTACCTTCACGCGACATCAACTGGGCATAAGAACCTGCACTTCTTGCCATCTTTCCACCCTGACCGGGTCTGAGCTCAATATTATGTATTATCGTTCCAAACGGTATTTCGCTAAGAAATAATGTATTTCCAACGTCGGGAGCAACTCCTTTACCGGAAATTATTTCCATACCATCCTTCAGTCCCTGCGGGGCAATGATATACCTTTTTTCTCCATCTGCATAGTAAAGCAAAGCTATACGTGCCGTCCTGTTAGGATCATACTCAATACTTTGAACTTTTGCAG
>JALSSR010000199.1 GCA_026984135.1 Bacteroidales bacterium | reverse complement strand
GGAAGATGAAAAACATTACCCCGAGGGCAAACATATTTCTGCTTTTCAACACCATCTTATTGTCGAGACCAAGTTCGGCAGCAGCATTTTTCGTTAATGTGCTGATTGGGGCCTTAATAAGATTATAGTCCATCAGACTGTCATCAGTAAGCGGATTACTTTCGTATCCCGCTTTTATCAAGGCTTTCTCCGTAAACGTATCCGTATCGACAATAATTGTCCCTCCGGGTTTTACCCATTCGAGATTTTTCTTCAGAGGTGCAGGATTCATAGCAACCAAAACATCTGCAAGGTCACCCGAAGTATAAATGTTCTTCTGACCGAAATGAATTTGGAAGCCGGAAACTCCCGCAACAGTACCCTGTGGGGCTCTGATTTCTGACGGATAATCGGGAAATGTTGCAAAATCGTTTCCCGCTATTGCAGCAGCATCTGAAAATAGTGCACCTGTAAGCTGCATCCCGTCACCGGAATCGCCAGCAAACCGTACTACTACGTTTTCCAAATCTACCACACTTTTCTTTTTGGTAGTCATAGTTTATGATTTAAAAAATCGCGCCAAAGGTAAAGGATTTATTTCGTTAAAAACATACTATTTTGACAATTTTTTAACATCTTTAAGTGAGTAAATCCTAATTTATACAACCTTCTAAATTCCATTACATTTTGCGCAACTAAATATGTTAAAATCGGTTAAATATTTGTTAAATATGAATTCTTATATAAGTTTTTCCTTTTTTCTACGTTTCAAATGTAAATAGGTTTTATATATAAACTTCAAATAGGTTTTAAAAAGTTCATATTATGCTGAAATACACAAAGACGATCCTGCAAAAGGTAAGTTTTAACAAAGATTTGTTTAAAAAAGAATTGAGAAAGTCAGTCCAATGGCTGAAACGGGATGAGATAATTCTTCTTGAAGCATGGTGTATTATAAACTTTGGAACTATTTATAGTGATGTGATAACCGAAGTTTTTAACAAACTATCATAAATTGTCTTCCGCAAACCATTCTGCATAAGAAGTAGCAGTCTCACGCAATCTCAAACTATGTAATTCAATACCCTCCGGCAATCTTGCCGTTAACTTTTCTGCAAAATCAACAACCAAATTCTCACTCGTAGGCTGGTAATCAACAAAAATCATTTTATCAAACATCTCATTAGAGCCTTTTAGCGATTCGTGAGGAGTTTTGCTGTTTAAAACAAGGGCGTGGTCAAATTTATTAACAATCGTTTCTCTTACAATTTTTTTCAAGTCTCCAAAATCAATGACCATACCAAGTTTCGGGTTACTTATGTCCTTAACGGTTTTCCCTTTTACCGTGACAATTAATCCGTATGAGTGCCCGTGAACAAATCGGCAAGAACCGTCATAACCCAGTAAGGCATGCGCCATCTCGAATGTAAACTCTTTTGTAACTCTTATTGTTGCCATATAATATAATGTATGAAAATGAACTAACCGGAATGCCGGATATCCATTTTGACAGTGCTGCAAAATTAATAATTATTTTAAGTCAACAACTAAATAGTGTTTAGTTACCAAGATTGAACCGGATATATTTGATTTTCTCTCCTTTTTTTAAAAACATTTGCTCATAAAAAGTTTGTATCTCAACAGCATCGTCGCTAAATCCCGAATTGTAAAGGTCACTTGTATGATAAAGCAAATTGTGACCATCTTTATTAATGGTTGAAAGAGTAAATTGATACATCTCACTATTGTCGGTTTTTAGATGTATGATCCCTTTAGGAATCAGTATTTGCTTATATCTTTCAAGGAAGCGGGGAGAAGTAAGCCGCTTTTTCACCTGTTTCCTTCTCGGTTGAGGGTCAGGGAAAGTAATCCATATCTCACTTACCTCATTTTTATCAAAAAAATTCAGAATAAGATCAATACGTGTTCTGAGGAATGCAACGTTAGTCATATTCTCTTCAACGGATGTTTTGCATCCACGCCACATTCTTGCTCCTTTTCTATCAATTCCGATATAATTTCTTTCCGGATATTTTTCTGCAAGGGCAACGGTATATTCTCCTTTTCCGCAACCGAGCTCCAGTACGATTGGATTGTTATTGCCAAAAAATTCTCTATTCCATTTGCCTTTCAGGTGAAATCCTTTTGTTGCTTCTTCAATGTCAGGTTGGAAAAAGTTAGGAAAAGTAAGGTTCTCGGCAAATCTTTTAAGTTTATCTTTTGGCACGGCAGAGATTTATTTTGTTTTATTTTTTCAGTAACCAGGCAGAAGGATTGTCATTTTTACGGATTAGGGCAAGGTTCATCAGTGCCTCCGATTTATCGGTCGAATCAAAATAGCTGACAATGTGCAGTCCGCGACGGCTCAGTCCCGCCCGTTTAGCATTATAGCCTTTTGAACGTAATGCGGCTGCAAAATTTTCAGCATTTTTCTCATATTGGAATGCACCTCCGATAACATAATAAACAGGTTTCGGCGGTTCAAATACCGATTCGGCAGATGGCTCCGATTCAATAATATCATTTGTGGAATTGGCACCTGACAGTGTTGTGTTATCTTTGGATTTAGTTGCAGGACTCATATCCCCGGACCGGATGTCAGAGGAAAATTGCTCTGTCGCAGGTACAACACTGCTCTTCTGAATATCCCGATTCTTAATATTTGTATTGATAACAAGCCAGCCTATTATTATAATCAAAGGGATTATTGCAAGGTAAGCATAAGCAACTTTACGCCTTTTGTGCTCTTCGTAAGGAACCGGTTTTCGGTCTGTAAATTTTTGTTCTATTCGGCGATGCAGGGGTTTCCGCGAAACCGGCGGGGAAACAAATGCTGCTAATCCGTATGCCTCTTCCAGATAATTAACTGATGTGTCAGGCTCAAAAAGAAGATTGCCATCCCTGTTTTTTGATATTGTTCCTATCCCGTGAAGTTTAACAAAACCCGTATCCTCAATTTTTATCCTGCAATTATCAATAAATTCCAAAACATTACTTTTGGCTTTTTCATAGGATATTTTTTCCGATACTGAAACCTCATGTATAAGTAATCCGTCATCACTTGTGAGTTTTGAATTGAAGAGAATACTTTTTGAAGGCGGGTAAAATGTATGATTGACCGAATTTATTTTTGCCGGTGTGTAATTTGTCACAAACCCGCCAAAACCCGGTAAAATGACGCAATCATGCTTAAATAATAGTCTGCTTATGTAATTCTCAATAACCATAAATGATAACCTTGTGCAAAATTACAATTTTTAGAAAAAGAACAACCGAAATAATTATAAATTTTACGATATTGAATGCGATCAGTTACATAATCAGGATTAAATATAGATAAAACCTGTGTTTTTACCCGGGTTGGAGAAAGTTCACCAATATCCGTATGCAGTACTTCGATTCAGTAAAATGATTTACAAAAGAACTATTTTGCAGTCGTGTATATCATTATCTTTCACTTCTACTTTCGTCTTTCAATAGTGTAATTAACAAGGTTTTCAAGAGCCGTGCGAGCTTCCGATTCAGGATATTCTTTCAGGAGTGATAGAGCTCTGTCATGATATTCCCTCATCTTGCCTTTTGCATATTCGATACCTCCGCTCTCAACAACCCGTTCAATGACAGATGCAACTTTGTCGGGATTATTATTATGATTTTTTACGATATTGATAACTTTCCTTTTGTCTTTTTTGCTACTGTTATTCAGAAAATATATGAGCGGTAAAGTCATTTTCTGCTCCTTGATATCAATACCGTTTGGTTTTCCGGTTTTATTCGATTTCTCATAATCAAAAAGGTCATCTTTTATCTGGAAAGCAATTCCGGTATAAATACCGAATTCTTTCATTTTATCAATAGTTTCTTTATCCGCTTTTACGGAAGAAGCGCCGGCAGCGCAGCAGGAGGCTATCAATGAAGCAGTTTTTTTTCTTATAATTTCGAAATACACATCCTCTTCTATATCCAGTTTTCTGGCTTTTTCAATCTGTAACAACTCCCCTTCACTCATTTCTCGTGTGGCTTCCGAAACTATTTTCAACAGATCAAATTCATCATTATCAAGCGAAAGTAAAAGCCCCTTCGACAACAAATAATCACCAATAAGAACAGCAACTTTATTTTTCCAAAGAGCATTAATTGAGAAAAATCCTCTTCGGGTATTTGAATCGTCAACCACATCATCATGTACAAGAGTTGCAGTATGTAGCAATTCAATCAGAGATGCTGCCGTATATGTTGATTCGTTAATTTTTCCGCAAATATCGGCAGTCAAAAAGACAAACATCGGACGCATCTGCTTTCCTTTACGCTTAATAATATAGCGGGTTATTATATCAAGAAGCGGAACACTACTTTTCATCGAAGACCTGAATTTTTTCTCAAACTCGGTCAGGTGTTGCTGTATGGGTCGTTGTATTTCCTTAAGTGCTACCATAAATTTATGCCACCAAAATTAAATCAAATTTATGTATCTTTGAAAAATAAATTTTTACTAAAAAATGACACGGTATCCTGTAAAAATATTAGTTGCTTTCGGAGAGGCGGTTGACGGAAATGAAAAAATTTTCGAGTGGCTGCTGAAAAACGGTTATCCGGAATTAGCTGCACTTTCAAAGGCTATCAGAGGAAGTGAGGAGGCTAATCAATGGCTGATAAAAAACGGTTTTCCGCAATATGCAGCTTTCGATATGGCTATAGTGAAGGATAAGAAAGCTTTTGACTGGCTTGTTAAATATAAGTTTGATCTTCTGGCAAAACTGGCATTGGCAGCACAAGGTGATGCCAATGCCATTAGATGGTTCGCCATACAAGACTTGCAGATATTTATTCGAATATCCAAAAAAATCAAGAGCTTTACAGACGGGCAGGTTTTTGACTATCACAAAATACATTTTTGACACTATATTATCTCTCCCTTAAGCACCTGTTTTTATCCTTATAAATATAATATATAGCAAACCAAGGTGGAAAACAGGTGGAAATTGACCGTTTTTTATCATTTTTCATCCTCCGGAAGGTCATTATTTCATTTTTTTTTGACTCGGAAATGTCTGTTCATACAGTAATATGATAGGTTCATACAGAAAAATAGGGGGCTTATACAATGGGTTGATTTTTTCTTTTTTATTGGAATATTTTATAATATTTTTGGAGATGACTAAAAAGTAAAGAAAAACCTAATTATTAATCAGTAAGAAAATGGCAATATTCAAAATGATTCAAGAACCGGCAGTAAACACCATTTCAAAGTTTAACCGCTCGTCATATTCCGGCCTGTTAGGTCCCGGTGCCCGTATGAAATTACCGAGAAATCGCTTTCGGTACAACACAATATTAATTACAAATACAGGCAGAGCACCTTTGCAAATATACCGGGCTTTATCTATCAGTGATTCCATTCCGGTTAAGTCGGTTGTCTTCTATCCGGGAGAGATTAAGAAAATATTGGCAAAAGAACTTGAAAAAACAACTAAAGAATCAACAATTATTCACAATCCTGACAGTCATCTTGAGGGCGGGTTTGCAATGAGTTACATTTAAAAACCCGCAATCCTGTATCTAAGATTGCGGGCTTCATATATTTCAGGAATATTATACTAAAACGCATCCGTACGGACTTGTTTCACATCGTAAACTATGTAAATTTTCTTTAATGCAATTGCCTGACTAATAATAAATTAAACTCGGAGAAATTTACATTTCCGTTCAGCATCAGTTTATTTTACGGGAAATATTTTAAATATCTCATCCGACTTCATTAGTATATCAACATATTGTGCTCTTCGATAAGCAAAGGGATCGGAGATGTTTTTACGTGACATCTTTCCTCTGAAATCATCAAGGGTTTTATAATCTTTTGAGTCCATCCACCTTGAAATATCCGTTATTATTGATTTTAATTGCTCAATGCCGTTTTTATATAATGTACTGACAACCTGAACGCAATCGGCACCTGCAAGAATCATTGAAATAACATCCTCACCCGTAAAGATTCCCCGGCTGCTACAAATACTTGCGTTGATATTATTGTACAGTAGTCCCGCAAAGCGCAAAGGCAGTCTGCTTTCGTCATGATTGGAAAGGTTATACGGAAATCTCATCTCCTCCTTATCAATGTCTATTTCAGGCTGGAAAAGTTTGTTAAAAAGTACAAACCCGTCAGCTCCCAGTTTATCCATCTCTTTAATGACATACAAGGGGTTGGTATAATAGGCACTAAGTTTTACCGCAACAGGTATTTTGACAGCATTTTTAACTGCCTGCAAGATATCAATTTTTTCATTGGTAATTGCTTTGCCCATAATCTCCACATCAGTGGGTACCGAATAAAGATTTATCTCTATCCCATCAACTCCCGTTTGTTCAATTTTTTTGCTGTACTCAATCCAGGATTCAAAATTAACTGCATTGAGACTTCCGAAAACCGGGATGTCAACAGCTTCTTTAGCTTTTCTAAGGTTCATCAGGTGTTCTTCCGGTCCGGCATGTTCAATGTCAGGGAAAAGAGCGCCTGCCTCGGCATGGGAGTGCCCGAATTCCTGCATCTCTTCGAACATTTGCAGATTTTCAAGCTGTATTTGCTCTTCAAAAAGAGATTTATAAACGATAGCCGATGCACCGGCATCTTCCATCCTTTTTATGTTGTCAATATTGGTTACAAGGTTGCTTGCTCCGACAATAACCGGATTTTTCAGCTCAATACCCATGTACTTTGTTACAAGATTAGCCATAATTTAAAAGTATAAAAATTGTTAAATGTCTAAAAAATAATAATTTACACTAATCGGATATTAATATCCAAATGCAAAAAGCAAATGTATAAACTTTTTTTATAGGAAAAATAATTTTTCTTTATTTATAATGCTATCTAAATCAACTCTAAATAAAGAGTGAAAAGGCAGATTTAATGTAATAATTATTAAATTCGCCGCGTCAAAAATCCGATGGGTTTTTAATAAAAAATTGAGTTTTAGGATTTTAAATTATATAACAATGGCAAAAGAGAAAAAATTTATTACTTGTGAGGGTAATTATGCTGCTTCGCATATTGCATATATGTTTAGTGAGGTTGCTTGTATTTATCCTATTACACCGTCATCCGATATGGCCGAATATATTGACCAATGGGCTGCGCACGGAAGAAAAAATATTTTTAACGAGGTTGTTGAGGTGAAGGAAATGCAATCGGAAGCCGGTGCTTCGGGTGCTGTTCACGGTTCGTTACAGGCAGGTGCTTTGACAAGTACTTTTACTGCTTCCCAGGGATTGCTGCTGATGATTCCTAATATGTACAAGATTTCCGGTGAGTTATTGCCGGGTGTTTTTCACGTGAGTGCAAGGAGTCTTGCTGCTCAGGCTCTTTCTATTTTCGGTGACCACAGCGATGTTATGTCAACCCGGAATACAGGTTTTGCAATGCTTGCTACCGCCAGTGCTCAGGAGATAATGGACCTTGCCGGAATTGCCCACCTTACAGCAATAAAAACAAGAATACCGTTTATTCATTTCTTTGACGGATTCCGTACTTCTCACGAAATCCAGAAAGTTGAGGAGATGCAAATGGAAGATCTGGCTCCTTTGCTTGACGAGAAAGCTTTACAGCATTTCAGGGATAACGCTCTTAATCCGGAGCATCCTGTTACGAGAGGTACTGCTCAAAATCCCGATATTTATTTCCAGGCAAGAGAAGCTGCCGACAGATTCTATGATCCTGTACCCGATGTTGTTGAGGAATATATGCGTGAGATTGAAAAGATTACGGGACGCGAATACCATCCTTTTGATTATTACGGAGCCGACGATGCGGAGAATATCATTGTTGCAATGGGTTCTGTCACTAATACAATTAAAGAGGTCATTGATTATCTTGCTGCCAAAGGTGAAAAAGTCGGATTGATTTCAGTTCATCTTTACAGACCTTTTTCGGAAAAATATTTCTTCAAAGTTCTCCCGAAAAGTGTTAAGAAAATTGCCGTACTTGACCGCACAAAAGAGATTGGTGCAACAGGTGAGCCCCTTTATCTTGATGTTAGAGATATTTTTTATGATAAAGAAAACGCACCTGTTATTGTTGGTGGAAGATACGGTTTAAGTTCCAAAGATACAACACCTGCTCACATCCTTTCTGTTTTTGATAATCTCAAACTCGATGAACCTAAAAACAGATTTACTATCAGTATTAACGATGATGTGAAGAATTCATCATTACCGTTATTACCTGAAATAAGCGTTGTACCCGAAGGTACTTTTGAAGCCAAATTCTACGGACTTGGTGCTGACGGAACTGTCGGAGCAAATAAAAACTCAATTAAGATAATCGGTAATTCAACCGACAAATATGCTCAGGCTTATTTTGCCTACGACTCAAAGAAATCAGGTGGCATAACAATTTCTCACCTCAGATTTGGTGATGTTCCGATTAAATCAACTTATCTGGTAAGCACACCCGATTTTGTGGCTTGCCACGTGTCGGCATACCTGCAAAAGTATGATATGCTGAAAGGGTTGAAAAAAGGCGGAACATTCCTTCTTAACAGTATTTGGGATGAGGAAGAAACAAAAAAACATCTTCCCGATTATTATAAAAAGTATCTTGCAGAAAATAATATCTCTTTCTATATAATAAATGCAACAAAAATTGCAAAAGAGATCGGTCTTGGAAATCGTACTAATACGATTATGCAATCCGCATTCTTTAAAGTTGCGGAAGTGATTCCTTACGATCTTGCTGTGGAGGAGATGAAAACGGCAATTAACAAATCATACGGCAAAAAAGGTGAAATGATTGTTAATCTTAACTATGCTGCCGTTGATAAAGGTGGTGAGGTTATCAAGGTTGAAATACCCGAGGAGTGGGCAAAAATTAAAGTAACCGAGAAGAAAGATACAAGAGATCTGCCCGACTTTATCAAAAATGTATTCGAACCTATTAACAAACTTAAAGGTGACGATCTTCCCGTTTCCGCTTTCAAGGGCAGGGAAGACGGTACATTCCCGGCCGGCACCACAGCATACGAAAAACGGGGTGTAGCTGTTGATGTTCCCGAATGGATAGCTGATAACTGTATTCAGTGTAATCAATGTTCGTATGTTTGTCCTCATGCCGCAATACGTCCCTTCCTGCTTGACGAGAAAGAAGCTGAGAATGTTCCTGAAGGTACGGACTTGTTGGATGCCAAGCCGGTAAAAACTTTCAACGGACTTAAATACAGAATTCAGGTGAGTGTTCTCGATTGTACTGGCTGCGGTGTATGTGCCGATGTTTGCCCATCAAAAGAGAAGTCGCTAATTATGAAGCCGCTTGATACTCAGCTTGATGAAGCCGACCGTTGGAACTATATGCACGAACAGGTAACTTATAAAGATGATGTTGTTCCGAAAGACAAATCGGTTAAAAACAGCCAGTTTGCACAGCCTCTTTTTGAGTTCTCCGGAGCTTGTGCAGGTTGTGGCGAAACGCCTTATATAAAACTGGTAACTCAACTTTTCGGTGAAAGAATGATAATTGCAAATGCAACAGGCTGTTCGTCAATTTACGGCGGTTCCGCACCTGCAACACCATATTGTACTCACAAAGAGAGCGGACAAGGGCCTGCCTGGGCAAATTCACTGTTTGAAGATAATGCCGAGTACGGATTCGGAATGGTTGCCGCAATTGATAATTTCAGAAAAACAATTGCCAATATGATGAGAAACGCAACCGATGTTTCATCCGGTACAAAGGCTTTGTTCGACGAGTGGCTTGAAAATATGAACAATGCGGATAAATCAATTGAAGTTACAAACAAGCTGATTCCTGCTCTTGAGAAAGAAAAGGCTCCCGTTGCAAAAGAGATTTTGAAGCTGAAACAGTATCTCGTTAAAAAATCAATTTGGGCTATTGGAGGTGACGGCTGGGCTTACGACATTGGATATGGCGGACTTGACCACGTTATTGCATCAGGTGCCGACATCAATATTCTTGTTCTTGACACCGAGGTTTACTCCAATACGGGAGGTCAGGCGTCAAAGTCAACACCTATCGGAGCTGTTGCCAAGTTTGCCGCCTCAGGTAAGAAAATCAGGAAAAAAGAACTGGGATTGATAGCCACAACATACGGTTATGTTTATGTTGCTCACATCTCAATGGGTGCCAGTCAGTCGCAGACACTGAAAGCTATACGTGAAGCCGAAGCATATCCGGGACCTTCTCTGATAATTGCTTATTCACCCTGTATAGCTCATGGCTTAAGGTTTGGAATGAACAAGGCTTCGGAAGAAGAAAAGTTGGCTGTTGAATCCGGATTCTGGACATTGTATCGCTACAATCCGCTTCTTGAAGAGGAGGGCAAGAATCCGTTTATTCTCGACTCGAAAGAACCCGATTGGTCAACATTCCAGGACTTCCTGAAACGTGAAGTGAGATTTACGTCGCTAATGAAGGCATTTCCTGCCGAAGCTGCCGAACTTTTCAAGGCTGCCGAGGAGAATGCAAAATGGAGATACAAAACATACGAACGTATGACTAAAATGGATTATTCCGAATAATCCGGTTGGAAATTATTATTTTAAAAACCATTAAGGAATTAAGAATTCGATGAATCTTGATTTCTTAATGGTTTTTTTATTCCCGGATATTTGTTTTGTTTTTTGTTGTACTTTAGCGCTATATTTGATAATAATGAAAATATCTAAAGTATTTATTCAGGATTATAAGGTCTTTAAAGACTTTATACTTATGAAAAGATTCTTAAAACTTATTTTGTTTGCATTTGTTTTATTATTTATTTCATCCTGCAGGTCAACAGAACAAATTCTCAAAGAAGCACTTGCGAGTAAGAATAAAGTTACGGAATTACGACTCGGGCGAAAAGGTTTGACCGAAATACCAAAGGAGGTTTTTGAACTTACAAATTTGGAAGAGTTGATACTTTATAAAAACAACATTACGGAAATACCGCCGGAGATTGGAAAATTAAAAAAGTTGAAACGGCTTGCTTTGAGCAGAAATAAGATAAAAAAGATAGCTCCCGAAATCGGTAATCTTACAAATCTGGAAAATCTGACTCTCTACTTCAATGAAATTGACAGCTTACCTGAGGAGATAGGGAATCTTAAAAACCTCGACGAACTTAACCTGGCATATAATAACCTTACAAAACTTCCTGCATCACTTGGCAATCTTAATAGCCTTGAAATTTTATACCTGGGGCATAATCATCTGACAGAAATACCAAAAGAACTGGGTAAATGCGACAGGCTTGTGATATTGAATATCGGCAAAAACGACCTTAAAGCTCTACCACGCGAATTGGGAGATATTGTAACTCTGAATGAGCTAAATTTAAGTCATTCGGGTGTTATGCTTGACATTCCCGAGAGTCTTTGCAATCTGCGCAACCTTCAAATACTGACCATTGACAACACTGCAATACTTCCATATTGTCTTCAGGGAAGCGTAAATCCGCGATTGCATATAATTGTGCAATAGATTTACGGTTCGATATAAAACCGCCAGGCACAATAGTATTCGTCGGGATGAGGATCCGGCGGACAAGCTATTACCTCTGTTTTTATCCGCGGGTCAATGGCTTCCGCAAAGGTTGTATATTCCACAATTCCACCTGATTTGCAGGGATAATCGGGTAGCCCCTTTCTCTTTCGTGCCGCCTGAACACGACATTCGTTCATTCTGAAAATCAAACTGTTTTCCGTCTCTTCCGTAAAAGACTGTTTGTTGACGAAATTATAAAGCCGGTATTCAAGGGCTTTTTTCAGTCCCTCTATTCCCGGTTTTTCACCGAGACTAAGAATCCGTTTTATTGACCACGCCTCAAAGGGTGAGAAATGCGCCCAGCAGGAGTCGTTGCAGCGTTTGGCATCGTTCATACCGTATTTGAATTCAACCGCCTGAAACCATACACCGTCGTTAGCCAGCCAGTTTACCGCCATTGCATCACGAAGTTCTTCAAGTTTTTCAGCGGAAAGGTCAAGCAAAGGTTTGGGAATATCATCTTCCAACTCAAAACCGAGAACCTTACCTATTCTTTTCATCTGAATCGCAGAACTCCTTTTCCAGGCTTCATCCAATACTGCAAAGGCTTTTTCCCGTCCCATCTGATGTTGTACCTCGGCAAACCACAATGCATGGTGCATCATCGTACGATGAAAAAAATCGAGAATCAATTTTGCATTATCTTTTTTGTCAATGTCCTTTGTCATACCGTCATTTTTTTATTCCCTGATAAATCGTTGCAATCCCGAAAGTAAGCGGTGTTTGTTTTGTTTTTTCGAATCCCGTTTTATGCAATATTTTTAAAAAATCATCCCCGTCGGGAAATTTCCCCACCGATTCCGGCAGGTATGTATAAGCAGCACTATCACCCGAAATCATTCGTCCGAGTCCCGGCAGTATGTTTTTAAAATAGAAATTATAAAATTGTTTGACAGGTGTTTTTTTTGGTTTTGAAAACTCAAGTACCACGATCATAGCTCCCTTTTTCAAAACCCTGTTCATCTCCGAGAGTCCCTTTTCAAGATTCTCAAAATTACGCACCCCGAAAGCAACTATTGCAGCATCAAAATAATTATCTTCAAAATTGAGGTTTTCCGAATCACCTACCTGAAGTTCAATAATATCAGTAAGTTTCTTCTTTTTTATCTTTTCACGACCTATCTTCACCATATCTTCCGCAATATCAATTCCGGTAATTTTTTCAGGATTCAGTTTTACCGCTTCTATGGCCAGATCACCCGTTCCGGTTGCCACATCAAGTATTTTTTTAGGATTTGTTTTGCCAAGTATTTTTATTGCTTTTTTTCTCCAACTGTAATCAATTCCGGCCGAAAGAAAATGATTCAGGAAGTCATACCGGTGTGCAATGCTGTTGAACATTGACCTTACCTGCTGCTTTTTGCCTTTTTCGTTTACCATATTAACCGCAAAAGTAAATTAATTTAACCTTAATGAATATCAGACAGGCTAAAATTTATCAAAAAGCTGTTGAATCAATACAATTATTCCTTATTCCGGCAAATAGCTTGTTTTTCCGTTATTAATAAACCAATATTCGTTTTTATCCCTATTATTGGATTGACCGTCAAGATTGAGGTCTGAGTTGAGATAGCCGGATTCCCCGGCTTGGTATTGCCATAGTGACGATTTATCCGCTTCATCAATGATGCCGTCACCGTTAGAGTCACCTGCTATCATAACAAAAATCCCGTTTCCGGTTTCTTTTTGCGAGGTATTTCCCCACGATTGGTCATTTTGAGTAAAGTCATAGCTCATTATTCCGCTGCTATCGGTTACAGGTTGCCATTTGGAGATGATATCAAGATGATTTCTATGGCGAACAGTAAGATACGGATTATTCTTCACGACAATCGTAAACTGAAGTCTGCTTATTCCGTCAAGGTCAACAACCGATCCGTCATTTTTCAGAAAGGCTGCCCTCCTTGCCACAATGCTGCCGGCTGTTGCACGTGAAGGTAATATGGTGTCGCGAAATTCAATCAATACCCAGTCAACAACACCTTCGGGAATTTGAGAAACCGATTCGACTCCCTGATAATCAAAAGGCGGCTGATTATATGGCTGCTGTAACGGAAGGAGGGATACAGGCATTTCATCCATATCCGTACCGTTAAACGAGCCTTCCAAAAAGAGTTTCAGCTCCAATTGGAAAGATATTGTATCGGGGACGGACAAAATTTTATTAGCATTAAAATAGTCGGGGATACCGAAACCTCGTAAAGTGTCGGGATTTGAATATTGTGATGCACTTTGCTCAACGGCATACATTATTTCCATATTTGTTTTTTCAGGATGAGCCTGCCAAAGTGAGGTTACCATTCCTGCCGTGATAGGTGATGCAAATGAAGTACCGCTACCGGTGGTAACGCTACCCGACCAGGGTGAGATAACCGTTGTGCCGGAGCCTTGGGCAACGACATTCGGTTTGAGTCTTCCGTCGGATGTGGGTCCTTTGGAACTGAAAGATGCATAACTTCCGCTTGAAGTCACGGCACCCGCCGTAAAGACACTATCTCCGTCTGCGGGAGCACCTATGTATGGCCATGTTGCCGAATTTCCCGAATTTCCGGCAGCATTACAAACCACAATTCCTTTGCTTGCTGCAATATCGGCGGCAATTGTTATTGGTGTCGTATTCCCGTCCATATCCTGGTAAGTATGGTTTAAGGCGGGATTATCAAAAGTTGTATATATCAGTGATGAATTAATGACATCTGCACCTGCACTGTCGGCAAACTCGGCACCCGAAGCCCAGTTAAGCTCTTCAATAAGATTCTCCGTTGCACCATCTTCAGTACGCAGCAGAAAATAGCTTGCTTTGGGTGCAGTGCCTACCATTTGCCCGGGCAGATATGCCCCCATTGTTGACAGCACCATACACCCGTGAGAATGGGAACTGAAAATGTTAGGACTTTGGGGACTGACAAAATCTTTCCAACCGAGAATACGTCCCGAATTCCAAAGGCTGTCAAATGCACTGAGAGTGTTAACATTGAGAAAGCCGGCATCCAAAACGGCAATAATCATCCCGTCTCCGTCATATCCGAGGTCGTGTAACGAATCACCGTTTAACATCTGAATCTGATTGAGTGCCGAACCGTAATCATAAGCATTGGATTTTACTTCTTTGTTCTTTCCCTGTTTCTCTATAAAATCTTCAATATGCTCATTGGCAAAAAACGGTTTCGTTGCACCTGTAATTTTCCCGGAAGATGCCTTTACGACAGATTGCACAAAGGAAAAGGAATTGATAATGTTCAGGGCATTTGTATCCGTAGTATAAATTGTCACGGAATTAAACCATTTCGACACCGTAAGCAGTGTAACTCCCGTACTCGTAACACTATCTATGTAGGATTGATTCACGGGAAGATCGTTTTCCATAACAGGAATATTCTGTTTCAAACGTCTCTCAATCGCCCTTTGCGACAAAAAGGCCGAAGGATTATCAACGGAAAAAGGCGAATTGTTTTTATCGGTAAATTTAATCCAATATTTATCAGGAGCAACCTGAGTGTAAGAGAGCAGGCACAACAAAAGTGCAGTAGCAGATAAAGTTAGTTTTTTCATTGTTGATAGTTTTATTTCGACAAAAGTAATAAAAATAGTGACTTTGGTGCACAAAAAAACCGGACATATATTATAGTCCGGTTTTCAAAAGTTACTGAAAATTGTTAGTGGGTAACAACTTTCGGAAGTTTTTTAGCCTGCATAACCCAACTTTCAACCTGAGCCAGACCCGGTGTTTGACGAACGAGTTTCTTCTCATTATTGACCTCAATCATCTTATTACACAGGTTTTCCGCATTTCTTGTTGCAAGTTCGGGAACCGTATCAACACCGGATGCCTCGAGAAGGTCGGCATATTGAGTGCTAACACCCTTAATTCTTGTAAGATCGGCACGATTAACCCAGTTAAGGATCATTTTCTCGTTCAATCCTGATTTTTCTGCAATCTCTTTACGACCTTTTTTGTCGCTTCCCATTTTCAGAAGGCTTTCAACAGAAGCAACTCCGGCTTCTTTCAATTTAGCTGCATAAGCATCACCAATTCCTTCAATATCGGATAATTTTGCCATTTTTTTAATTTTTATGATTAATACTTGATTTAGATTGATTAAAACAATTTGTTTAACATTCCACCGATGGAACTGCTATCGCCGTCGCCAAACAAATTTGCGAGCGGTGACGGATCATCATCCGGTGTTTTACTGTTTTCTCCCGTTATTTTTGAGATTATCATCGGAACAATAACTCCGGCAACAGATGATGCAACAGAACTATTCAGTCCGAGTTTTGAAATTAATTTTGAAACAATACCTTCGGTTATTGAATTTTGGAGCGAATTTGCCGAACTGTTATTAGATGAATTTGAAAACAAATTCATCAATGTACCTATTCCTCCTCCGGAAATTTCGGAAGTTACTTTTTCTTTAACAACATCACCGGTAATTCCGATAACATCATCAATTTGATTTACGTTAAACCCGGGAATTTGGGTTAACTTATCTCCCACCTGACTTTTCAGGCCGTTTAAAATTTGATCCAGCATAATATTATTAGATTTTAAATTAGAGCACAAAGATACTGCATAAGTATGTATAAAATTGAATATTAACGGATTAATTGACGTAAAATAGGTGGAAAAATGGTGGAAATGCAATTTGTTTTTATAAAAACAGGTTTTATCGTCCCATAATTACCTTCAAATATAACATCGGTCTTTTTAGCTCTTTTCTTACTTCAAGGTCGGTCATTGCAAGTGCCAGTTTTTCCTTTAAGATATTACTATTCGTAGTTCTGTTAACAACCGCATTAAACAGCCAAGGATGTTTTATAAAGCGCGGTATTCTACTGCTTATATCAAGTTCTTTTCCTATTTTTCTATAAACATCTTCATCATATTTTTTCATAGCTTCTGCCGAAAAATCATTTGCTTCCAAAGATCTTTTAGCTTGATAAGCTGCAAACATCCCGCTAATGGCGGCATGTCCCATACCCTCTCCCGTGACAGGGTCTATAAGATTGGCAGCATCACCGGCAAGCATAAAATTATCACCGGAAATACTTCTTTTCCCGTCCCATAGCGGCAAAGGCCAGGTTTCAACTTTTGTGATCTGTTGAGCATTTTTAAATCGTTCCTTTAAGTAGGGTACATTTTCTATTGCATCAAACATTACATTTTTCAGATTAAGTTTACGCTTTGAGATTCTGTACCTGTCGAGTCCGACACCCACATTAGCAAGCCCCCCGGCCAGCGGGAAAATCCAAAAGTATCCGGGCAGAACATTTTTCAGAAAATGCAGCTCAACATAATTATCTTTATGAAATCCCGTAACACCTTTGTAGTAAGTCTTAACACCCGACATTACATATTTCTTTGTTTTCAGGATACCTCCCGGTTCTTTCATGAATTTTGAAGTGGCTCCATTAGCAAATATTACAATTTTGGACTCAATATCCTCTCCGGATTTTACCGATAACCTGATTTTGTTATCATATCTTTCGTAGCCGGTAATTTCACTATTCTCAAGCAGCTTAATTTCTTTTCTGTTTCTCACCTCCTCAATCATAAAATTGTCGAAATCAATTCTTCTTGCGGTAAAACCCGGAGGTATTGAAGGATCCCAGTCTCCGCTGTCAAAAAAGGGGAGATCAAGCCGGTTATAATTCGGTGCGACAATCCTTATACCGTACGAATAATTAATAAATGATTGTTTCGATAGCTTTTCGAGCAAACTCTTGTCAAGCTCATTAAGAATTGTGAGCACCCAGCCGCTTATTCCGTCACCACATATTTTATCACGCGGAAATTTTGCTTTGTCAACCAGGGTTGATTCAATACCAAACTTCGACAGGAACAAAGCTGCAAAAACTCCTGCCGGACCGGCTCCCACAATACATATATCGGTTTTCTTCATTTTATAATACATTGAATAACTGCAATATGAATCAGTGAGCTATGCATGCTTTTCAGGGTTTTCCGGTTTTCCCGAATATAAAAATCTTTTTATCTTTTTTGTTGCGGTTTTCACAAACTCCTCCTTGCTGACAACAACATCGTGAATTTTTGAAAATTTATTCACTCTGGAGTTAACATAGTCGCGCAATTCTTTTTTCAGTTCATCATATTTCCGTTCCACAAAATCGGAAAATTCCCCTCCTTTTTCCTTTAAATGTTTGTATTTCTCTTCAATTTCCTCACGGTTAAAATGAACCATTGCCACAAGCTTTCCTTTTTGCTGAATAACAAGCGATTCGGCAACATGTTTGAAATTATTTATAACCGATTCAATATCTTCGGGAAAAATATTTTCGCCACTTGGCCCGATAATAACATTTTTACTTCTTCCGCGGATGTAGAGATAGTTAGTTTTGTCGAGTATTCCAAGGTCTCCGGTTTTAAACCATCCGTCTTCGGTCAGCACTTCTTTCGTCAGTTCCGGCTCTTTGTAATAGCCCATCATAACATTGGGTCCTTTAGCCCAGATTTCTCCCTCACCCGTCATTTTTTGCGGATTATGTATTTTTAAAGTTACCCCTTTAAGCGGAGGTCCTGTTGACTGCAATTTTGTATTCCGGGCATTAACACCTGCAAGCAAAGGAGAAGTTTCCGTAAGCCCGTAACCTATGGCATACGGAAATTTTGCTTCACGCAAAAACTTCTCCACCGTCTTATCCAGCTTCGCACCTCCAATACCGAAAAACTTTATTTCACCTCCGAAAGTCTCCATAAGTTTTTTGCCGGCAATACGGTTAAACTTTTTATGCAAAAAGGGTATGGAATATAGAAATCGTGTCAACCTGTTTTTTTGAAAATTCGGCAAAACTTTATTTCTGTATATTTTTTCTATGATGAGAGGAACCGTAAGCATAAGGGTCGGTCTAACCTCTTTCAGGGCAGGCAGCAATACTGCCGGTGTCGGTGGTTTTCTGATATACGAAATACTTGCTCCGCAAATAACCGGAAGAATAAAACCGATAGTGTTCTCATAAGTGTGCGACAGGGGCAAAACGGACAAAAAGCGGTCGTTGGAATTTATCTCCTGAACACTCATACTTGCCACTGCATTTGAGCTTATATTTTTATGTGAAAGCATTACGCCCTTTGACTTTCCCGTTGTGCCGGAAGTGTAAATAATAACGGCAAGGTCTTCTTCCTTAACAGTATATTCCTTCTGAGGTTTTGCTCCCTCTTTATATTGCACTCCGGGTTTATCCGATTCTAAAATTGAGAAATCGTCAATCAATATTCTGTGGAGTAATTTATCGTTTTTATACTTCTCTATTTTAGCTTTAAGATTGTCTGAAACAAAGATAGCCTTTGATTCGGAATGATTTAATACATTTTCGATTTCGACGGGGCTAAAATCGGGAAGAATCGGAACAACCACCGCTCCCATAGAGGCAATGGCAAAATATGTTATTCCCCAGTTGGGCATATTTGAACTCAGAAGAGCTACTTTGTCACCCTGTTTAACATCCAGATTCTCAAGCAATGACATTAATGACAACCTTATTTTGTCAAACTCTGCATAGGTTACGGGTTTATCACCCACAAAGGCCAAGGCAGGCCTGTCGGCATATTTCTCAACCGACTGTTTTAATAGTGCAGGTAGTGTTAAGGTTGGAAAATTTTTCATAATTATCGTTTTTGCAAAAATATAATAATTTTGCAAATGTTTATATGTTGGGGCCCCTGCACCGAACCTTTTGCATGCATGTTGCAAGTACCTGTCTTACTTTATCTTCAAGAAGCCCATATTCACTGGTTATCAAAACATCTTTCATTTGAAGATGTAAGGTTTTTCCTTTTCTTCGTCCAATTGATAAATAGTTATGTTAAAATAAAAATTCATTCTATACCGGAAGTATTGGAAAATGGAGAAAATTGATATTTAATTATCTGAAAATTATTATCTTTACAAAAAAATCAAATCAACGATGAATCAAATCTCAACAAAAGAACTCTCAAACTTTATAAAAGATGAAGAAGGGACGGTTATTGATGTCCGCCCTGTTGATGCCTATAACGGGTGGGAGCTTGAAAATGAAGTAAGAGGCGGACATATCAAAGGGGCGAAAAGCCTGCCGCTTAAATGGACAAACTATATAGACTGGATTGAAATAGTGAGGTCAAAAGGGATAACACCCGGCAAACCTTTGGTCGTTTACGGCTATTCTTCCGGTGAAGCCGAGAAGGTTGCAAGGTTATTCATCCGCTCCGGATATTCCGATGTAAGAGTTTACAATCATTTTCAGGATGAATGGCTGTCTGATAAAGATTTGCCGGTGGATTATCTTAAAAGATATGAGCATCTCGTACCGGCCGTATGGGTCAATAGTCTTCTCAAAGGTGAAAAGCCGGTACATTACGATAATGACAAATTCATCATTTTGCATGCACATTATCGAAACAGGAGTGCCTACTTATCCGGACATATTCCCGGAGCTGTTGATATTGACACTCTCGCACTGGAGTCACCGGAAACCTGGAACCGGAGGTCTCCCGAGGAATTAAAGGAGGCACTGCAAAATCATGGTATAACGGCAGATACTACGGTCATTCTTTACGGCAAGTTTATGCATCCCGATAACAATAATCCTTTTCCGGGGAGTGCTGCCGGCCATATTGGGGCTATCAGGTCGGCTTTTATTTTGATGTATGCCGGAGTTAAGGATGTTAGAGTGCTCAACGGTGGTTTTCAATCGTGGAAAGACGCAGGTTTCGAGATAAGTACGGAGGATGTGCCGAAAGATCCGGTTAAGGATTTTGGAGCATCAATTCCGGGAAATCCCGGGCTTGCAGTGGATATTGTTGAAGCAAAAGAGATGTTAAAGTCGGAGAATGCCGACCTTGTCTGTGTTCGTAGCTGGCCCGAGTACATCAGTGAGGTAAGCGGATACAACTATATTGAAAAAAAGGGCAGAATCCCGGGTGCTATATTCGGTAATTGCGGAACGGATGCATATCATATGGAAAACTACAGGAATGTTGACCACACAACAAGAGAATTTCAGGAAATAGCCGCAAACTGGGAAAGTGCCGGTATAACTCCCGGTAAGCATCTGGCATTTTACTGTGGTACCGGGTGGCGCGGTAGTGAAGCCTGGTTGAATGCCTGGCTTATGGGTTGGCCGAAAGTCTCGGTTTTTGACGGTGGCTGGTTCGAGTGGAGTAACGACCCTCGGAATCCTTATGAAACCGGAATCCCGGCTGAGTAACAACAAAATATTGATAACATTATGGAACAGATTGAAACAAATACCGACTTTGCTAAAGATGTACAAACCGGGTTAACATCAGGGACAAAATCCCTATCTTCAAAATATTTTTATGATGACACCGGAAGCAGGATATTTCAGGATATTATGCGAATGCCGGAGTATTATCTGACCGATTGCGAATTGGAAATTTTCGAGACACAAAAACAACATATCTTTGAATCCTTTACGGAATCAGGTGATGAATTTGAATTGATTGAACTTGGCGCGGGCGACGGTATGAAAACAAGGATACTGTTATCATATTTACTCGAAAAAAATTGTGATTTTAAATATATTCCCATTGACATCTCCGAAGACGCCGTCAGTAATCTGGTCATTGACCTGGAACTTAAACTTCCGGAATTGAATATCATTGGTAAAGTCGGCGATTATTTCGAGCTTCTGAATGAAAAAGAATTTAACGGACAAACAAAAAAGATATTATTGTTCCTCGGATCTAATATCGGGAATTACAACTACCCCGATACACTCGCTTTTTTATCGAAACTAAAAGAGGTGATGAATCCCCGGGATTTATTGTTTATAGGCTTTGATATGAAAAAAGACTCCGATATCATTCTTAAAGCCTACAATGATCCACACGGACATACGGCAGCATTCAATTTGAATCTTCTGCAAAGAATTAATGACGAGTTGGATGCGGACTTTATTTTACAAAACTTCAAACATCGTGAGGTCTATGATTCTGAAACCGGAACGGCTAAGAGTGAATTGATAAGTATTAAAAACCAGTCCGTTGAAATTAAAGAACTGAATCTGACAGTTTCATTTGAGGAAGGGGAAGCCATATTTATGGAGATTTCTCAAAAATACGATACGGTGATGATAAATGAATTAGCCGAAAGATCAGGTTTTCAGGTTGTAAGGAATTTCTTTGATAAACGACTATTCTTTATGAATTCTCTTTGGAAATTAAAATAATCAATATGAAAGCGATATGGAATGATACGGTGATTGCCGAAAGCAACGAAACAGTTAACATTGAAGGAAACCAATACTTCCCTCCTGAATCTGTAATAAAAGGATATTTATCGGATAGTCAGACACATACGGTTTGTCACTGGAAAGGAACAGCATCGTATTTTGATGTTGTTGTTGCCGGAAAAGTTAATAAGGATGCAGCCTGGTACTATCCTGAGCCTTCAGGCCTTGCCGAAAAAATCAAAAACTATGTTGCCTTTTGGCACGGTGTAAAAATAACCGAATAAACTAACCATAATGAAAAGACTTGATAACAAGTGGAGATTATTATCGCTACCGTTCAATACGGAATTAAGTGATGCTCTTCAGCAACAACATCACGCAGCTCAATTTTTAGCAATGGCAGGTCGCCATCTGATACCCCGGCAACCCGACGACAGCAATACCAATATGGAATATATCCCTGAAAAAGAGATGTTGTTTGGAAACCTTTTACCTGAGGGTGTGCGTCTGGGCTTGCAGTTGTCCGAAATGAAAATTTTCATTCTTGATGATAAAAATGAAACAAAAACGGAAATCACCCTTGCCGGCAAAACACAAATTGCAGTTTTTGAAGAGATAAAACGTAATCTGAAAAATTTGGGAGTGGATGTGTCGGGATTCAGTAATGAAATGCATTACGAAATACCTGAACACAAACTTGACAGGGGAGATGTTTTTTCGGTTAGTAACAAAAAATACTTCATTGAAAACACATTATACCGTCATAATGCAAAAGTTGTACTTATTGAGGTGGCAAAGGATTTTGAACAAGCGGAACCGGTACGTATCTGGCCTCATCACTTCGACACCGGCACTTTTATACCATTGGCACATAATAAAAAAGGTGATTTGTCAAAATCCTTCGGACTGGGCCTGGCAATACCCGACAGTATGATTGACGAACCATATTTTTATCTTAGTTTTTGGTCGGAAAAACCTGTAAAAGGTATTGAAAATATCAAACCCTCGGAAGTGGGTAAATGGATGATGCCCGACTGGAATGGTGCCGTATTAAAACTTTCTGAAATATTAAAGGAAAATAAGGCCGTGAACCAGCACAAACTTGTAAAATCATTTTTTCAAACGGGGATAGATACATTAAAAAGCGTTTTATAATAACAAAAACAAATCCAAATGAATAAAAAAAAAGTATGGTACAAAGTCCTTGATGACAAAACAGAATTGTCCGAAAATCGCGTAACTACAGTCACTGCCGGAAAAATCCAGATTGCTCTTTCTCATTTCGAAGGGAAAATCTGTGCTCTTGACAATCGCTGCCCACATCAGGGCGGGCCTTTGGGGGAAGGCAGCATTGAAAACGGAATCTTGCGTTGCCCCTGGCACGGCTGGGACTATCATCCCTGCTCAGGAAAGGCTCCCGGTTTTGACGATGGTGTTGATGCTTATGAGGTGAAAGAAGAAAACGGAGCTTTTTACGTTGGAATTTTAGAAGAAGAACCACATAAGCCAACCATTTCGGATGTTATGATGGAGACAATGGTTAACTGGGGTGTGAACACAGTTTTCGGAATGGTGGGACACAGTAACCTTGGAGTAGCTGATGCCATGCGACGATTAGAAGAGAAAGGGAAGTTGCAGTACTTCGGAATACGCCACGAAGGAGCTGCCGCCTTTGCTGCAAGCGGTTATGCCAAGCTGACCGGAAAACCGGCAGCCTGTTTTGGCATTGCCGGGCCCGGAGCCACAAATATGTTCACCGGAATGTGGGATGCAAAGGTTGACAGGGTTCCGCTACTGGCATTGACCGGGCAAATAAATACCCAGGTAGTTGGAACCGGAGCTTTTCAGGAGGTGAATCTGGTGAAAGCATTTCAAACTGTTGCTAACTTTAATATAGCAGTTCAAAAAGAAAGCAAACATTCCGAACTAATGAGTCTTGCTATAAAGCATTCACTTGTAAAACGCGATGTTTCGCATATAACTTTTCCCGACGAGGTACAATTTGCATTTAAGCCTGCCGAAGAAGAAGCCCAAACCCCGGAGAACAGGATAACGCCGTTTAACATATCACCTCCTGAAGATATGGTTGAGAAAGCTATCGGAATGATTAAAGAATCCAAAAGACCGGTAATTATTGTTGGCCATGGGGCGAGATACAGTATGAAAAATATCAAAGGACTTGCAGAAAACCTCAACGCTCCGGTTATCACAACCTTTAAAGGTAAGGGACTTATATCCGATAATCATCCGCTTGCTTGCGGAGTATTGGGACGTAGCGGAACTCCTGTCGCTTCCTGGTTTATGAACGAAAGTGACATGTTGATAGTATTCGGGGCATCATTCTCGAACCATACCGGTATTACTCCTAAAAAGCCACTGATACAGATTGATTTCGACCCTTTGGCTTTAAGTAAATTTCATAAAATAGATGCGGCATTGTGGGGTGAAGTGGGGGTTACCTCTAAACTTTTGAAAAAAAAATTAACCGGAAAAACAGATACTATTGACCAAAGGGATGAAATAGCCGTCAGGAAAAAGATATGGAGTACGGAAAAGGAAAACAGACTTAAAGATGACCGTGGACAAGGTATCGGTTCTATTGCAGTTTTTGAAGCAATGAATAAAATTACGCCGGACAATGCAGTGATTGCTGTTGATGTTGGAAACAATGCCTATTCTTTCGGACGATATTTTGAGTGTAAAAACCAATCCATACTGATGTCAGGCTACCTCGGCTCTATCGGTTTTGCTTTGCCTGCTGCTATGGGTGCCTGGGCTGCCGTAAAAGACAGTCGTCCTGTATGGTCGGTTTCAGGAGACGGCGGCCTTGGTCAGTATCTTGCCGAGCTTACGACCCTTGTCAGGTATAATATGAACATAAAGCATATCCTTATCAATAATTCGGAACTTGGTAAAATCTCCAAAGAGCAACGCTCCTCAGAACTTAAAGTATGGCAAACGGCAATGCACAATCCAAATTTTGCAGAATTTGCCGAAAATTGCGGTGCTCTTGGAATCAGGGTTGAAAAAAGGGAAGATCTCGAAAAAGCAATGCAAAAGATCAGCGACCACAATGGACCCGCCTTGCTGGAAGTAATATGTGACGTAACATTGATATAAATAATAAAACAAATGGAATTATCTTTTGAGTTTTGGTATATTTTTCCCCTTGCAATTTTAATTGCAACACAGAAAAAACTACCTGAGGATATTATGAAAATCAGCGTCGCAATTTTATTTGTTATTGTGGGTGCGTTTATGTTATATTCCTTTGTATTATGAAACGCTTCAGGTTGTTAAAATACATTACTGGTTTGTTACTTATTTTATGGGTAAATGCTTATGCGCAAGATGATAGTTCTTTAATGAAAAGAAACCTCACAAACAAACTTCTGGACTCACTTTGGGTGAATCCCACAAGTTTTTTCAACAATAACGACACAAACTGGCGATTACTCTGCTCAAATCTGCAACACATTGATATACAAAGGCTCAATCAAATTACAGCATCTATATTTACAGGAGCGCAAGCGAAAATAAAGAACGGATCAACTGCAAACGTAGGAGTTATTGGCTCTTTGAACAAAAATTCTTCGGAAAAAAGATTGAAAAAATTCAATAAAAAGATTAAAAATGGTTTTGCAGATAAAAAACTTCATCCGGAAAATAAAATAATACTTGCGGAAGGAGATTCCTGGTTTGAGTATCCGTTGTTTCTTGAAGATATAACAGATAACCTTATTGAGCAGGATAATTTAGCAGTTTACAGTCTTGCAGCCGGAGGCGACTGGGCTGCAAATATGATTTCAAATCACGATTATCAGGATGAGTATAAAATATTGCATCCCGATGTTTTCCTTGTCAGCGGTGGCGGAAATGACCTTGTGGGCGAAAACAGGCTGATGAGTTTCGTGTCAAATAAACCTGTAGATGAACAAGATAAATTTCTGGATGATTATCGCGAATATGTGGTTCTGCGCGAAAACCATAAACCTGTTCCCCTTTGCAATGCGAACTTTTGCCCTATTGAATATCATCTTTTTATTGACTCTATGCCTAGGTTTCTATCTAATACGGATATGCGGGAAGTTGATAAAATAGTTAACGGACGCAGATATCTAAATAAGAATTATTACAGGCTGCTTGTAATGTTTAAACTGGAATACAAGATACTCTTTGAGTCGTTGCGAAAATTGGATTCCATTCATTTTGATTCCCTGAAAATTATAACACAGGGTTATGACTATGCTGTCCCGAACTCAGGGAAAAAATTGGGGGTACGCTTGTTTTTGGAGAACGGGAAATGGCTAAAACATCCGCTCGAAAATCTTGGTATAACTGATTAATATACCGAAGAATCAATCGTTATGGCTCTGATTTTCGACTTTAATGAGATGCTTATCGAACTCGGCAAGGAGTATCCGAATATCTACCACGTTGATGTAAGAGGTTTTACACACTTTCTTGAGACACACAATCATAAACATCCGGAAGCATACTGGTATGATGAACTTCATCCGAAAGATGCGGTTTTTACCGAAATATCAAAAGTTTATATTGCAATTATCAATAATAAAACAGAAAAAAACAGACGGGTTTTCTCCGTAATTCAATATTATAAAAATCATAATGATTAAAATGTGCGATTAAAGTGTTATTGATTTGGATGTTAGGAGGTTGGGAAGTTTGAAAGTTTGAAAGTCATGAAGTTTGAAAGTTATGAAGTTGGGAAGTTAGGAGGTTTTATATTTTTAGGTTTCAATTCCAAAATGGTGCGATTAAAAGGTTTTACTTGATTTAAATAAGGTGAAGAGGGTTAAAAGTTTCAATTCCAAAATGGTGCGATTAAAAGCAGCCTTCAGGCTTTTCAAAAAGAGATTGAGAGCCGGTTTCAATTCCAAAATGGTGCGATTAAAAGTTGGCGGGCAAAAAGCGGCATCCGCGATCCTTATAAGTTTCAATTCCAAAATGGTGCGATTAAAAGGTATTAATAAAAATTACCTTGACACTGCGGAGGCACGTTTCAATTCCAAAATGGTGCGATTAAAAGCATCAGGGTAATAAAGAAATTTCTACATATTTATTTGTTTCAATTCCAAAATGGTGCGATTAAAAGCATCAGGGTAATAAAGAAATTTCTACATATTTATTTGTTTCAATTCCAAAATGGTGCGATTAAAAGCAGAAAGTTCATTAGACACGGGAGCAACGTTAAAACGTTTCAATTCCAAAATGGTGCGATTAAAAGATTCTAAATATGGTAATAAAGCTATGAGGCTTGGTGGTTTCAATTCCAAAATGGTGCGATTAAAAGTTGATATTCCCGATAATCCGTAACGACATTGTCAAGTTTCAATTCCAAAATGGTGCGATTAAAAGAAATCTAAAAAATAATGATAATCTTGGATATTTGTCGTTTCAATTCCAAAATGGTGCGATTAAAAGTATCAGAATTTTTCGATGTCCCAATCGGATATTGGTTGTTTCAATTCCAAAATGGTGCGATTAAAAGTAACACATTCAATTTCAGAAGCATTATCAAATCTGTAGTTTCAATTCCAAAATGGTGCGATTAAAAGCTTGATTGACAATGGCAGCGTTCCCGTCCGTAATCATGTTTCAATTCCAAAATGGTGCGATTAAAAGTTTTTTGGAATTGATTGAAAAATTTTCCTCAAAGTAGTTTCAATTCCAAAATGGTGCGATTAAAAGTTAATATACAACCGCCGCACCATCCAGTTAAACAAGTTTCAATTCCAAAATGGTGCGATTAAAAGATAATGAAAAAAATATGGATGTGGTTGAAGAAAGTCATTTCAATTCCAAAATGGTGCGATTAAAAGGTGGGTGCGGTTGAAAGAAATGTGTCCTGCACTTTGATTTCAATTCCAAAATGGTGCGATTAAAAGTCAATACGGAATAGGATATGCGCCGGATTCTTTTGAATTTCAATTCCAAAATGGTGCGATTAAAAGGGAAATTAAAAATATTTTAGCCGGATAAGTTATGTAATTTCAATTCCAAAATGGTGCGATTAAAAGACTTTACAATACAGGATTACGACCTGTAGAAGCTATATTTCAATTCCAAAATGGTGCGATTAAAAGCACCGAAAGCAAGCACAGAGACGTTGATAGACAATAATTTCAATTCCAAAATGGTGCGATTAAAAGGAGCGCGACGGATTGCCGCACATCACCGTTTCATTTTATTTCAATTCCAAAATGGTGCGATTAAAAGTGAAGATGTTACACTTGCAGAAGTTGGCAATACACATTTCAATTCCAAAATGGTGCGATTAAAAGCTCAAGGGATACCGTCTTAACAACCCAGGTTATGGCATTTCAATTCCAAAATGGTGCGATTAAAAGAATCAAATTGTGCATTTTCAATCAGTTGTAACTCCATTTCAATTCCAAAATGGTGCGATTAAAAGAAAAGAAAGTAAGGCGAAGTTATCATTTATTCAGGAATTTCAATTCCAAAATGGTGCGATTAAAAGATAGTGTTGCTGATTATAGTAGAATTCAATTTACAGATTTCAATTCCAAAATGGTGCGATTAAAAGATCACTTTCATTTGCAAACAAATCAGGTTATAATCTATTTCAATTCCAAAATGGTGCGATTAAAAGTTGGGTTAGATTTGATGAACTGACCCCGGAAGAAATATTTCAATTCCAAAATGGTGCGATTAAAAGATATTTGCGCTGCCGTTTCAATTGCGGTTGCAGCAAATTTCAATTCCAAAATGGTGCGATTAAAAGCGATGAAAGCATTTCAATTGTTTTTTTTGCTATTGAATTTCAATTCCAAAATGGTGCGATTAAAAGAATATTGCCATATACATAGTTATAACGACTATGATTATTTCAATTCCAAAATGGTGCGATTAAAAGATATTTGCGCTGCCGTTTCAATTGCGGTTGCAGCAAATTTCAATTCCAAAATGGTGCGATTAAAAGCTAAAAAATATGGAGATATTCAAATTATATCAGTGTATTTCAATTCCAAAATGGTGCGATTAAAAGTGATTATATGGATATTACTTCAAGGCTGCTTTTTTAATTTCAATTCCAAAATGGTGCGATTAAAAGCTAAAAAATATGGAGATATTCAAATTACAGATTTATCATTTCAATTCCAAAATGGTGCGATTAAAAGATTCTTCATACATATATCTTTTAAAGTCTTAACCTTATTTCAATTCCAAAATGGTGCGATTAAAAGACTCTTTTTTCGCCGTTTTCGATAATAACGATCTGTATTTCAATTCCAAAATGGTGCGATTAAAAGAATCGAAAAAGCAAAAAAAGAATTAACAACATCAAAATTTCAATTCCAAAATGGTGCGATTAAAAGCCGTTGACACCCGATTTTTAAACCGTTGAACGGCACTGTTTTATGTTTGCAAAAATAATGATTTTTTTTATTTAAAAGCGTCAATATGTATTAATATATTTTCCCCTTAGGTTCGACAACCCTGTAATTTATTGATTTTCAAGATGTCAAAGAACAGCCAAACTATTTTATTGTTTCGTTTGTTCTGTTTTTGGGTGGTTCGACAACTATTTGATTGCTATTTTATAAAAATTGCTCCAATTTGTTTTTCTCTTCTCCGATTATCTCCTTTTCCAACCACCGTTCTTCACGACTTTTAAAAATTATCAAACTGTCGGTTTCCAATTTCATTATTTGCTTTGCTTTCGACTTTAATTCCTTTAATTTTACCTCGGTTATTTCGCCCTCGAAAACCGAATTTTGTATCCAATTTAAATATTGACGAAATAATTTCAGCATTTTGCCGACTCGCTTTTCTCCTATGTCATAAACCGCTATTACGTACATATAACCATTTAAAAAGGTGATAAAAATATAAAAATTTGTCTTTAAAACAAAATAAAATATTTTACCACCATATTTTTAAGGGTTTATATTCCTCTATTCCAAGAAGATGCTTTTGCAATTTGTAGATTTCAAGCTTTATCATATGCTTGTAGCTTACTTTTTTATTTAACTTTCTGTGCATTATGGTTTCTTGCAACCTATTTTCATATGCTTGTATAAATTTCTTCTTCCCCGAATCTTTTATTAATATGCGATTTACTTTACAATCGAAATCATTTTCCCGCAACTCCCTTTTATTCAGAATTTTAAATATTACCCTGTCAACCAAAATCGGTTTGAAAATTTCGGCAATATCCAAAGCCAACGAATAGCGACGCTCTCCTGGCGAATGCAAATAACTCACCGTAGGATTTAGTTGAGTCTGGTGTATGCTCCTGATTACCTGAGAGTAACACATCATATTTCCAAAAGATATCAGGGAATTTACCGGATTTAACGGTGGTTGCTTTGTCCGGCCTCCCATTACAAAATCTTTCAGAATCAAGTCAAAAGCTTCGTAATACTTCATACGGATGTTTCCTTCTATTCCCATCAATTCGTCAACTTGCAATGTAGTATATATCGAATCTCGCAACTCATTGATTTTATCTATAATAGGTCGTAAATCTTTGCCGCGGTTATCATAATATTTCAGATTTTTCAACATATTGAAACTCGCTCCGTCAATCAATTTTTGAGCTATCACAATACGCTTTTTCCGGTTGGTGTACGCTTCTATTTGTTTCACGAGCATTTTTCCGGAAAGCAAATAATCGCGTGATAAAAACGAACCGGTGTAGTTTTCGTAATAATCGAAGAAGTGAACCGCTATTTCATTCTTACCAAGAAAGTTATACATAGCCGAGTTGGCATCAACAGAACCGAAACAGTATAGCTGATCAACTTGTTCCACAGGCAGATAACGGGGTTTTCCTTCCTTGCCGTTTTCGTCAACAGGAGTGAATTTCAGCGTGTTGTCTTTACGCGAGAGGCGACCCGGATTGAATAGGTAGTAGGTTTTTTTCATTATTCGCTTACAAAACAAAAATCATAATAACTACAATTCTTACATCTTTTTTTCTTCTCCACATCAGGTACTTTATCCGAAGCTATTATATTCATAATATCATTTTCAATTTCCTTAATCTTTCTTTTATCTATTGATGACAAATAGACTTCTTCGATTTTTCTTTCTTTGGGGTATTCTAAAATCCCGCTCACACCATCAATTCCGTTTTTCTCCAGAATATGGATATAATATTTTACCTGCCATACATGGGCTTTGTGAAGTTTTCTCGACTTCTTTATTTCATGGATAACTTTGTTTTTGGCGTCATAAAAATCAATCTTAATACCTTCCAATTCCAACTCCTCGTATTTAGATGGTCTTTGCGGATAGGAAGTTTCGTGAATCAACTTACCCTCATAAACCGTATCGTTTGTATGCTCCATTTGTATCGAATTGGCAAAAAGCCAGAGCTGCCGCCGGCAAGAGAAATAATAATTGATATGTGTACCTGTAATTTGCATATTTTAAAATAATATTGCCGAATCCAATTCTTTTGCTTTTATGCCTGTTCTATAATCATAAACCTCATCAAAATAGTTTAATTTATAAAATCCGTATTTCTCTTCTCCGCTTCCTCTGCCTTCCATAGCCATAAACTCTTTTGAATAAGTACTTACTGAAATTGAGAATTTTGAAACCAAACCTTGCATTATTACTTTCTGTACTTTTTGTTTGGTAAAATCATCATCTTTATTCTCAATAATTTCACAATATAATTCCCAAACTTTTTCGCCTGAAACAAAGTCCTCATCTTTATATTTCATCTTTTCTTTCAGGAAATTAAGTTCTTCGTCCGAAAAGTTTTTCTCCATACTGTCCGGTATCTGAACAGGAATATTCACAGGAATAAAAATGGAAGTAGTTTGAATGGCATTGCTTATTAGCCGAAAGTCTTTGTTTACCGTTTCAAAATCGAGATTTTTAATTGATTTTAAATATTCAGGTAAAGTATCGGTGTATGCCTCCTGTTGGTTGAACTCCCTGATATGATTCATTACCAGGTTGTACAGTTTGTCAAAATCTTTCTTTTGAAGTATTTCTTTGTAATCTTCGGTTGTCAACTTTTCTTTAATTTCTTTGTAGCGGTAATCTTTTCCGTAAATGGTTTTGGCATCATCGTAATCAAAAAGAAATAGTTTGCATTTCGGTTTATTTACATTTCTGTTTATTCTACCGGCCAGTTGTTCATCCGAATCAACAAGCGAAGCGTCTTTAAATCCCAAATCCATATCAATATCGACGCCGGCTTCAACTACTTGTGTCGTAATTAAGAGTATATTTTTTCTTTTGTATTCATCGCTTTTAAGTTTATTAATAACTTCCTTTCTTCTTGGTTCAAGTATAGTTCCCGAAAGGATAAAGACTTCATCAAACAAACTTTTATTCTTATTTGCAATCCCGATAAATTTAGCAGCTGTTTTTTTGAAAATGAATTCAATAATCGTATGTACTCTTTTTTCCTTGCTTTGTCTTTTATATTTTTCCGATTCTTCAACTAATTTTGCCCAAAGATTTTTCAAAAAATTGTCTTTATCTTTTTTATCAAAGTCCTGATTATTTATCATTGAAAAATCAAATTCTATCCGTTCTGCAAAGTTTTGGTTTTGAAAATAATTGTCTTTATTCTGATTGAGTTTAACAAAATCTTCTTTTTCAAAACCCTCTTCTTTTCCTTTTTCAGAAAGCAGCTCATCAATTTTTGGCAAAGTTGCTGACATCAAAATAAATTTGATATTGAAATATTTTGCATATTTATTGATGAAGTAGATTACCTTATCCCATTCGCTAGGTGAATAGGTTTGCAACTCATCAATGATTACTATAGAATTTGCCAGACGATGCATCAGGTAGTTTGCCGATTTACGATTTGATTTTAGAATGTCGAAAAACTTAATATGCGAAAGAAGAGCTATAGGATAATTTACAAACTGATAATCGATAATATTGAGTTTGTCTCTTCCGTATTTGTCATCCGTCCCCTTTTGCGAAAACCCTGCTTTTGAATGAATTTGAACAATTTCATCATCTTTAAGTCCCAAGGTTTCTTTTAATGATCTAAATGTTTGGGTAATAAGTGTTGTAAACGGAAAAACATAAAACACTTTCGTGATGTTATTTTCGCCTGTGTCAATATCATTTCTTAAAAACTCGGCAAGTACCAGCATCGACAAGTTTGTTTTGCCGCCTCCGGTAGGGGCTTCGATATAAAACAGATTTTTGTCAAGATTATTTCTGATACCATTTATTGTCTCAACCGCTAAGTTTTGGCGAAGCTTATTTAGGTTGGTATTACTTTTCTCTGTTGGAAAGTCTAATTTATAATTTTCCAATTCATTGTAAGTTTTTCTGTTGTATGATGTTGATGTTTCAACCTGATGGATGATTTTCTTTTTCAAAACCTCATCAAACACACCAAAATCAGTCATTATTTCAGTACCCCAATTATTCATAAAATGGGTTGTGGCAAGATAATCGGAAGCAGTTAGCAGTGAATAGTTTAGTTTTAGCAGGGCGAAAAGAGGGAAGGAATCAGTAATACTTTTTTTACTTTCTTCATCCTCAACTATCATTGATGAGTTTTGAAATACAAACTCATTGATTTCATTAACAAAATCCTCATCATCAAAACCTTCAAAAAATGATGTAAATAACTTCAAGTCTCCAATATTTTCAGAATACTTTAAATCGTTTGCAAAGGATTCCAATTTTGACAAATGATGCTTCACAATAGGATATGAGAAAGATAGGCATAAAAAATCAATCAATGTTTCTTGCTCTTCTGAGAAATTATATTTTTTGGCTATTTGTTCACCAATCAATGAAAAGATGTAGCCGCTTATCAATGAATGTCCCGATGACAAGTTGTGGTTAATTTTTTTTATGGAATTATCCATTTTTTGACTTTGAAATTCGGGATTTACTTTCCCGAAATCGTGAACCGCAACAGACTTAACGAATAACTCTTTTATAAATTCCTGAATGTCTTTATTTTCAATAATTCCGGCAATCAGATTTTCAATTACATTATATAATTGATGAACCGAAACTAATTTTATAAAATAATCTTGCACCAATAAAATATGCTCTATCAATGTCTCCTTTTCTTTTCCGTCATTGGATAAATGCGCAAAATAATTTTGCTGATTATGGATTATCTTTTCTAGTTCATCACGAGTATATTTATGTTTTTCAATCATATCTTAATACAAAAAAATGATTTCCGTTTTCCCGTCTTTTATAGCTTGGTAAAGATTGCTTGAATTCACTTTTACTTCTTCTTCAAATATCACATTTGAAAAAACAAAATCCGCATAATTGTATTGATATAATTTTTTATTAAAATCAATTGGTAATCTTTCAAAATAATTAAAGCTATTCTTCTGTTGTGCCAATGCTTTTCTCCCCATAGCTTTTGCAATGTAATTTACAATAGCTTCATCTTTTTTAAATAAAGTCGAAATACTGAAATTTTTGTTTTTTTCAAATGGATGCCACTCATCATATTCAACAACATCCTCCTTTTCCCACCAAAGCGAATAATCGTTTTTACCGAGATAGGGCAGGTACTCTGCTTTTTGCTCTTTGATGTTGTTGTACAGTATCTTTTGGTTTTCATCTTCCAAATCCAGAAGCAGATATATTTTGTAGGCAGGTTTTATCAGAGTTTGCTCGGTAATTATCAGATTACCCCCGGCTTCGTTGCTTGCCATTCCGGTAGTATTGTTATAGGTTATTTTCGTTTTCTGAAAGTTCCCTTTTTCTGCTCCAACAGGTGCAATGCCCACAGGAATATCTTTTAATTTCTTGTAATATTCCGGCAACTCTTCATTTTTTTGATAACCTTCAAGACCGATAATGGCTCCGAGAATACCAAGCAATGCGGGTTTATGAAGCATATTGTAGGTCAGATAAATTCCCTCATTGATATCGGGTTTTTTCAAAAAACCCTTTTCAGCTTTTATGGTAAACGATATTAGTTTTTTCATATTTCTGGATTTAAAATATTCTTTACAAATTGTCCAACTATTAAATAGGCTGTGTTATAATCAACTAATTTGCCCTTTGGCAGATGATAATTAAGGCTGCTTTCCCAAGCCCTTTTATTGCTCTTGTATTTTTTATCATCTATAAAATCGGTATAGTTACAGCAATCAATGTTTTTGTTTTTCGATTTTTGTTTTAGCAAACTCAAAATTTGTGGATGCTGTTTCGGCGAAATTATTCCTGATAAATAATACAAATCATAAATATCGCGAGGCCTGTTTCGTTGCATCAACGAACGAAGTTTTTCGGCTGTAATCTCGTTTAACGGATAAGCCGGAACTTTGCTTGTGATTTTATCAGAATCGGAATAGGGATGAAAAATAGGTTTTATAACCGGTTTCATTATCGTTTTTTCCGAAAAACTGATGTCCAGCTTTATTTTGGTTTGCCAACGGTTAACCGGTAAAACCGGTTGATTGGGTTTGTGAAAAGCTCCCCAATATATGACGGCAACTTCATAACCCTGAGGAATATCCTGACAGTTCTGCGATTTTATGTTTTTTAAATAATATTTGGCTCCGCTGTTCCTTTCTGCCTGTATTATTATCTTTTTGAAAAATGCATCATCAATCACAAACGACTCGTCCAAAAGTGTGAAGTCCAAATCTTCCGAAAAGCGATAATCTGCAAAATAATTTTTCCTTAAACAAGTGCCGCCTTTAAATACAAAGTTTTCTGAAATATCGGAAAATGAAAACATAGCATTGAGGAAATGACCGAGCATCCAGTCTTTATCAATGACAGCTTCATCCATCTGTAATTTCTTTGCTATGTTTTGTATCTCTTTATAAGTCATTATTTAAGAGTTTGCAATTTCCAGTATTTCATCTTCATCCATATTCATAATTAATTTCCATCTTTTGTTTATTTTCCCTTTTCTGCTATGTTCTATTTCAAAAACCGAATAATCTTTATTGATAGATTTTTGAGCAAAGTCAATAAATTTTTCCATTTTCGGTTTTTCCAAAAATTCGGCAAGAAAAGCAAGTCGTTTTATTACCGATTTGTTATTGATGGCCTTGCAGTATTTAATTAATCTATTTTGATTCAGGTCTGCCCGATTAAATGCTTTGATAATTTCCTGATACCAACCGGCAAGGTGGGGCATATCAAAACAATCAACAACGGTTTTTTCCAAATCCGTTATTTTGTATTGATGATTACCGTAACCAACTGTTCTATATCCGGTAACTTTTCTATTGTTTACTTTAATGATTTTATACCTTAATCCATTGACATTAAGTTCTTCTGTTTTCCTTTTTGCCGTTTGCACAAAAACAACATTTACAAATTGCTCTGTAAGACCGTGATAATTAAGAGCCGACCAATATGCAATGCCGCCGTCCGGTGCAAGAAAGTTACCGATTACAAAAGAATCCATAAAACTACTCCTGATATATTTGCCCCTTTCCAGTTTAACAATTAATCCGGAGCGGCTAAGTGTTCGGATTGCCTGATGAATTTTATTAACGGATAGTCTTTTAGTGTCTATTATCATTTGCACACTAAAAATATCATAACCGTATTCATCCAGTATGTCTATAAATTCTTTTTGCAAATCAGTCATTGTATAATTTAAATTTATATTGTGTAAAAACGCAAAGATAAGAATAAATATTACATCAAAAGTATCTTTTTGTACTCATGGTAAAAATATGTCTTAAATTGTACGATTTGCGATATTATAACGCGCAACTTTACCACTATTCTATTATTGAAAACAGCTATAAATCAAATATCACACAATCGTCATGCAAATTTTCAACTTCAACATTGTTGCTGTTATAATAAATTTCGCATTTTTCAATTTCATCTTTATGCTTTGCCAGCTCCGCTTTTACTGCCGACAAATCGAAATAACGCTTTCCATCATCTTTTTTGTCTTTAATTTTTACCATTTCGGTAAAATTGGGTAGCACAAGCTTTGAACCTTCTTTCAGCTCCACATAAAACAGCATTTCGTTTTCGGTACCGGCTTTGGCCGCCGAATCGTAATAAGTAGCTCCTTTGCGTAACCCCTCTTTCAATAGCTCAATGTCGTTAACCGATAAGGTTTGTGTTCCTTCAGCTCCGTGCCTTGCTATATCTTCAATGTTTTTCGGGTTGATGGAAAAGTGATGCACATAATGACCTTCTTCGAGTTTGGATTTTCGACCAAGAGTGCTTGCGGCCTTTTCTGTCTCATCAGAGCTACCTTCCGATGTATTTTTTTTCGGATTACCGTAAGGAGACAAAATTTGATCAGTAAAAATGTTTCCTTCATACCACCTATTAAGACCGTCATTTATTTGAACAGCTCCATAAATGGACACGTTTTTATCTTTTATTCCATTTCCTTTAGGTGAGAATGTAGCTCCGAAAAATCGAACATCAATAGCCGATAGTAAATTCTTAATGATTACTTTCTTGTCTTCATTTTTTACCTCTGTTTTGAAAAAGTCATCATAGGAATCAGCTAATGTAAAAGGATTATAATTGTCATTAAATCTTTTGAATACAAATACTCTTTGCTGTGCTCCATATAGGACTTTTATGAAATTTCTAACCGTATATTTCAAGGTTGTACCATTGGCATACACCTGCCCGTTTGGCAAAGTACGAGGTTGTCCGCTGAAATCGGCATTGTAATTTGAGTTGATTGCTTTGATTACCGCAAATCCGTAAGCTCTGTTTTTAAATTGTGTCATAATAATTTAATTTTTTAAGTTTATTAATCGTTTTTATTTTCTTTTTTCTCATAAATGACGGGGGTGGCAAAATATCCCGCTAAAAAAAAACGCTGATAATTTTTTAGATTATCATCTGTTTCAAAAGCTAGCACCTCACTTGATAGCCGTTCAAATCTGCCATGCCCAAAGCTGATTTCATGCTTATACATATTTACTGCCTGAGCAATTGAGCTTTGAAGTTGTTCGGCTTTTACTTTCTGGATGAAAGGTTCGAGTAATGCATGGGTTCGTTCGCTGGCTTTACTTTGATTAAGCAGGTAAAAAATAATCTGTCCCGCCCCGAATGCAAACTCTTCGGTAGTCTCAAAATGAGCATTTTCGTCATTGGCTACCTGTTTCATTTTTTCTAATAATTCCGGAATTTTTGATGACATATCTGTTCTGTTTTTATTGTTAGTAAAATAATTATATAAACTAAACCATATATTCAATTTCTCTTTTATGCCGTATTCTTTGCTGTGATACCCTTTGTCTGTTATTTTGTCGCTACGCAAATCCCCTATTATACTATTCCACATAATATCATCCCACATAGTGCAATCAATCGCCTGTGTTTTCGATTTATAGATATAATCGTAAAAAGTTTTGCGGTATTTTAACACTATTGAGTATACTGGTTCTGATGTTTTTTTCATTATCTTGTTAAATAAATCTTTTGATTTCGAATCTATTTTATTGAAATAATGAACCCAATAGCTGCCTTCACTATCGCCAACGATAATTTTATTGAAAATCGTTTTCACAATATCCGCTTCAAACTGAAAGATGTTTTTAATCGGATAATCTCTTTTTAATTCATCCGTGCTTATTTTTATTCCAAACAGGTTTTTAATAACCGGATATTTTCCGTTCTCTTCCATTGAATAGCGGAATTTTGATACAAAGTCGAAATCTTCCAACTCATATTTGTAATTGAAGAATAGCAAATAGTAGTTTTGTAAAACTTTATCGGGTGTATTTTTAAAAATCTGTTTCAGAATTTGCGAATAAGTGAGTTTGTTATCTTTTCTAAAAATTTTGATTATTTCATCTGAAGTTGAGAATTCGTTTTCGTCAATGAAAATAGGAAGCGGATTTGGAAATACTTTGTTCTTTCTCTTTAATAATAAATCGAAATCGTTCAAGAAAATAGTATCCTTTGCTTGGATTCTGCTAGCAACACCTTTAAACATGCTGGCCGTCTTGTGTTCTAAAAATGGCTTTTTCATATTCAAGCCATTAATAAAACCACTTAATCCAAAAGTCTCTTCCGAGATTATTTCATCTGAATTAAAGTCATTAGTATTAAATAATTTATTTTGTAAGTAAAGGTTATGTGCTTCAATGTATTTATCAAAAGGGATATTTTTATAATAAAAATATATCCAATCATCATTTTTCATTATTTTAAAAACGGATTTATATTCAGCAAACAACTCTCCGGAATTTATACTGATTTTTAAATCGTCAATTTTATCCAACAAAACAACAAGTGCATTTTTAAAAGCAATTATTTTCTGCTTGTTTTCTTTATCATCTTTTTTTAGGCAAACATCCAAGGCATTTTTAAAAAACGGTGTAAGTCTTGATTTAATTAAAGGAAAAGATTTCTTTTTAAATGATAGAATATATGGAGAACACGAAAATATTTGAAACTTTTTACTTCCTTCCACCTTTCCTGTATCTAAAACCTTATCCATTCGCGTACCAACTCTTCTGCTTTTTTGCTCATAAGGAATAATACTTTTCAAAAACGGGCTCATTCCCTTCCCGTCATAATAATCCCAATTCTCCCCTTTTTTGCCCGGAAAATTAATTGCATTGCCTTCTTCATCAAGTTCAACAAAAATGTGTAGCCCTTTACTTGGCTCCAACCCTTCCTCAAAAACCCAAGGCGATTTCTCTTTAAGGTACTTTGTGTAATTTATTATTTCTCTTATCATATCTTCAAAATTTTATTCCCCATTTTTAACCCCGCAAAACCCAAACCCCAAGCTATTCATACTCCCAAAGCCAGCATTCAGCCCCACTTCAATAACTTGTTTGGGAGCAGTGAGTTCAAACTCATAATTGTATGCTCTTACTTTCGTTTCGGAGCTTGTACCGGCTTTTACGGTTTGCATTACGGTTTTGGGTGCTATATTCAATACTTTAAATTCCAACTCGGTAGGTTCAAAACTGGTAACTCCTGCCGCATTGCATTTATCGGTCAGGTTTTTCAAAAAAAGGTCCTTGTATTTTTCGTGCATCGGGTTTACATATTGCTCGTACTTCTTGTCTTCCGTTTCAAGCCCCAAAACAATTCCGGTCTGTGATTGTATTTTTAATGTAACCGATTTGTCACCTTTCACTTCGGCATCAAAATAATCATTTGGCAAAACCTCTATATTTTGTACTTTCATTCTTAAGCCCGAATTTTTATCGCCGAGAAAAACATTTTGGTCGGTAAAAAGTCCCGCAACAAATTTTTCAACCTGAGCCGGCACTTGAAATGATATTATAAGGAAAGCTTTCCTCGCCCAAACTTTCATTTTACCTGTTTTTGGAATTATTTTCCAAGTATGTTTCGGAAACTTCAGTCTGGAAAATGTAAACAGCTTGAATGTTTTGCCGTTTTCCAATTTATATCCTTCCTCGTGAAGTTTTTTAGAAAAACTTTCGTCGGCATTTTCCAATACCTTATAAATCCACGAGCTTACCGGATATTGATAATTCAACGGCATCTCCTGTGTTTTCCCCGACAACTCAAATGTCAATGATATTCTCATAATGCAAATTATTATCAATAGTCTCCACCCTTCTTTCTTCATTCTTCCCATTCTGCCTTTCCACCCCCCAAAACTACAAAAAAATCCCTGCTTTCCCTCATTTGTTAATAACTTTCTCTTTTGTTTTATTTTCTATAATCCTCACTGTTACACCCACTTGGTTCTCGGGATGCTCATCGGGAGATATACGGTTTATGAAGGCCTCGAAGATGTGGTGACCAAGCGACAGAAACTGCCAAATCTCTTTGTTTAGCGAGCGGGGAATATAGCCCAACAGCGTCCCCCGATAGTTTACGGTTACGGCACGCGGGTCGAAGCGGTTTTCCGGCTCGGTGGCAAGTTCGACTTTTTGTCCCGGTTTCAGTTTGTCGAAAACCTCTATTCCCTCATGATATGTGAAGCCTGCTATGGCAAACTGCATATAAAACCTGTTTACTTTTGCTTTCATGTTTACTGTTTTTTAAGATTATGCAGCAAAAGTAAGAGTCGTGATTGTCAACTTCCGTCACAAATTTATTTTTTTGATAAAAAAACTACGGAAAACCAAATCCCAACTAAATAGTGTCTGTCCATAAAGTGTTTGATTTTTAGAAAACAAAGATTTTTGATGAATTCTTTTTGTTAGCCACTAATTCACGAATAACTTTTTTTTTAGTGCATTAGTGTCTGACTTTTTTCCGCGAATTGGTTGCGAGACTAATAGAGTGCACTAATGACTTTATAGACAAATACTAATTATTCTTATGGTTTAAAATTCTCAAAAACAAATCTTTCCGGTTTTTTTGTTCAGATAATCTTTAAATTTCTGCGGTTCAACAACGTCAACTTCACCTGCCAAGCCCATCACAAAACGCCCCACACCCGCAAAACTACATACTTCGCTCTCGAAAATATATTTGCCGTCGTCGGTGATTTTTATATCGCGCTCGGCAAGCGGATACTCCTCAATCAAAAGGTTATATGCCCGCATCGAAAGATTCAGCTTAACCGGTATTAGCTTATCGGAGCTTATCCTGAAGCAATCAATATGTCCGGCTTTGTGCTTCTTTTCAAACTGCCACGGCTTGTCCGATATCTCGATTTTTTCTATTCGCGATGTTTTGAAGAGCTTGTTTTCTCCGCTTTCCGGCTCATAGCACCATACCGAAACAAAGTTTGTGGTGAATTGTATCGGCTCCACTACCCTATCGCTCACCGTGCTGCTGTGTGCCGATTTATAGCCTACGATCTTCACTTTTCGTTTTTTCAAAATGGCTTCGGTAAGTCCGGCAACGACTTCCGATTTCTCCTTTT
>JALSSR010000198.1 GCA_026984135.1 Bacteroidales bacterium | reverse complement strand
TATGGCAGGGATTTGACAAAATAATGGGATTTATACCGAATACTTTGGGTAAAACCGGAGAAAAACTTAGGGAGACAGGAGTTTGGAAATCCGCAACCGCAGCATTTCCCGGAATAGGAAAGGAGTTTATGCCCGCTCTTGACGAAGGTTCGTTTTTGCTGATGCCTACGACAATGCCACACTCCGGAATTGAGGAGAATCTTGAGGTAATAAAAATGCTTGACCAAAGAATTGGAACCATTCCCGAAGTTGAAAGCGTTGTAGGCAAATGGGGACGCGTAAAATCCGCTCTTGACCCTGCACCGACCTCAATGTATGAGAATGTTATAAACTACAGACCGGAATATATCCTGGATGAAGACGGACACAGATTAAGATTTAAAACCGATAAAGATGGTGCTTTCATATTGAAAAACGGAGGAAAGTATGATCCTTCCGAAGATGAATTTACCGTTTATACAAAAGAGGAACTGGTGCCGGATGATAACGGAGATTATTTCAGACAGTGGCGAAAAAATATAAAAACACCGGATGACATCTGGAACGAGATTGTTAGCAAATCTTCAATCCCGGGACTTACATCCGCACCTAAGCTGCAACCAATTCAAACAAGGTTGATAATGCTTCAAACGGGAATGAGAGCACCAATGGGAGTTAAAGTCTATGGTCCCGATCTGGAAACCATTGAAAAAACCGGTTATGATATTGAGAAGCTGTTGAAAGAGGTTCCCGGCGTGAAGGCGGCATCTGTATTTGCCGACAGAGTAGTTGGAAAACCATACATTGAATTGAAAATAAACAGGGACGCCATATCACGATACGGTATCACAATAAAGGATTTGCAAACATTCTTGAGCAGTGCCATCGGAGGAATGGCCTTGACAACTACTGTGGAAGGCCGTGAACGGTTTCCTGTCAGAGTCAGGTATGCCAGAGAGTACAGGGACAACCCCGAGGATCTTAAATCTATACTTGTTCCGACAAAATCAGGAGCACAAGTACCCCTTGGTGAGCTTGTCGAGATTACCTACACGCGTGGCCCGCAGTTGATAAAAAGTGAGGATACTTTCCTGGTGGGATATGTGATTTTCGATAAGGAAGAAAATTATGCCGAAGTAGATGTCGTGGAAAGTGTTCAAAAGTATCTGAATGATAAAATTGACAAGGGAGAATTTGAGGTGCCTCCGGGTGTGAGTTATGTCTTTACTGGTAACTATGAAAACCAAATCAGGGCAACTAAAAGGCTGATGCTGGTTATTCCAATAAGTCTTTTGGTCATTTTTCTGATACTCTATTTTCAGTTCCGGTCCGTAGCAACTTCTTCAATGGTATTCTCAGGTATTTTCGTTGCTTTTGCAGGTGGATTTATTATGATATGGCTTTACAGCCAGGGATGGTTTTTAAACTTTGAGGTAGCGGGAATCAGTATGCGAAATCTGTTCCAGATACATACCATAAACCTTTCTGTTGCTGTCTGGGTCGGATTTATTGCACTCTTCGGGATTGCAACAGATGATGGTGTTATTATGGGGACCTACCTAACACAGGTGTTTGACAAAGAAAAGCCCGGGACTGTAGAAGAGGTCAGAGAATCAATTTTACATGCCGGAAGCAAAAGGGTTCGTCCGGCTATGATGACCGCTTCAACGGCAATTATTGCTTTGATACCGGTACTTTCGTCGGTGGGTAAAGGCTCCGACATTCTTGTCCCGATGGCAATCCCTTCGTTCGGAGGTATGCTGCTTCAGGTGATGACTATGTTTGTTGTACCTGTTTTGTATAGTATTTATAAGGAGCGTCAATTAAAAAATCAAATAGTAACAAAATGAAAAACAGTATAATATATGTAATCTTACTCCTGATCTTTTCAACTGTTCAGTTGAAGGGGCAGGAAGAGCTTGACAGCTATTTGATAACCGCTGCCAAGAATAATCCGGGGTTAAAGGTGAAGTTTAATCAGTATATGGCTGCTCTTGAGGTAGGTCCGCAATTAAGTACATTGCCCGATCCCCGGTTTG
>JALSSR010000197.1 GCA_026984135.1 Bacteroidales bacterium | reverse complement strand
TGGCGGATTGTGTTCGGATTAGGATAGCCTTTTAACAGTTCAACTCTGAAATCTTTTGGAATATCGGATATTGTAGGGATTTTGTAAGTATCCGGAGAATGAGTGAGCAGGTTGCCGTTTTTATCATGTTTCAACTCTTCATTTGTCACCCAGCCCAATCCCTGAATAAATCCTCCTTCTATTTGTCCGATATCAATTCTTTCGTTTACGGATTTTCCTGCATCGTGCAAAATGTCGGTTCTCAGCAGTTTGATTTTTCCCGTAAGTGTGTCAAGAATAACTTCCGAAACCGACATCCCGGAAGCAAAATAATGAAACGGTTTTCCTTTGCCTGTATCCCGGTCAAAATGGATGTTCGGTGTTTTGTAATAGCCTGTAGCACTTAAACTAACACGGCTGAGATATGCCAACGGAATCAATTCCTTAAACGGTATTTTTCTTTCGGGATTCTCTATGTCAAAGACCATATCATTTTCAAAAAGCACATTCTCAGGAGATGTGGTAATAAGTTTTTTATCCTTATTAAAGTGACCTGCTGCAATCACTTTAAGTCTTGATTTTATCTTTATGACGGCATCTTTTACGGCCATCCCGTTCAAATCCGTTCCTGAAGATGCAGCAGTAGCGGATGTGTTTGGAACTTTTGATGTGTTAGTGGAATTAACTTTAATATACTGTGCGGATATTCCCAACTCGGAGGCAGCTATTTCCGTTATTTTTGTGTTAAGTCCTTGTCCCATCTCTGTTCCTCCATGGTTTACAAGAGCAGTTCCATCCTGGTATATGTTAACTAATGCGCCTGCCTGATTCAGGAATGCTGTTGTGAAAGAAATGCCGAACTTAACGGGCGTAAGGGCAAGCCCTTTTTTTACATAATCGTTGTTGTTGTTGAATTCCTGTATGTTTTTTCTTCTATTGAAATATTCCGAAGATGTAATTATCTGCTCCATAAGAACTTCCAACCTGTCATTGGGAACGACCTGGCCATAGTGTGTCCTGTTATTGAAATCGGGTTTGTAAAAATTCAGGTGTCTTACTTCGAGTGCATCTTTTTTTAAGTATCGTGCTATACGGTCAATAATATTCTCAATGACAGCCATTCCCTGAGGACCGCCGAAGCCGCGAAAGGCGGTATTTGGCGGGATATTTGTCTTCCACGTTTTTCCAATAACCCGTAAGTTTGGTATGAAATAAGCATTATCAATATGGAACATAGCCCTTTCGAGGATAGGCATAGTCAAATCGGCAGCAGCACCGGCATTCACGTTAAATTCGACATCAAGTGCCACTACTTTTCCCTCATTATCAAAACCTACTTTGTAATTTGAGAAGAATTCATGACGTTTACCTGTCATTACCTGGTCTTCGTCACGTGTTAGTCGTATTTTTACCGGATTTCCGGTTGCATTTGCCAGCAGGGCGGCCCAGGCTGCATAATGATTTGCCTGGGTCTCTTTACCGCCGAAAGCACCTCCCATCCGCCTAACTTCAACTTCCACCTCGTTTCTGTTGATGCCGAGAACTTCGGATATTATTGCCTGTGTTTCCGATGGATGTTGAGTTGAGCTGTATATTTTCATTTCTTGTTCTTCACCCGGGACAGCCAATGCAGATTGTGTTTCAAGATACCAGTGTTCCTGACCTCCGGTTGTTAAGGTTCCTTCAAGATAGTTTTCGCAGTTTTTCAAAACCTTTACCGGATTTCCTGTTTCTATTTTGCGTGGCGGCTGTAAAAGGTTATTCTTTTCAATTGCTTTTGCAATGGTAAGGACAGGTTCGAGAGGCTCATATTCAATTTTTATTAATTTTTCGGCTTCCCGAGCTATTTCCTGACTTTCGGCAGCAATTAACGCAATTGCCTGGCCTACAAAATCAACCTCATCAACAGCGAGGCAAGTTTCGTCGTGAATTACCGGACCCATTTGGTTTTCACCGGGTATGTCTTTATGGGTTAATATTGACCGAACTCCCGGCAGTTTTGATGCCTCGACGGTGTTGACCGACAGAATTTTCGCCTTTGCATAGCGACTGAAAACAACCTTTCCGTAAAGAAGTTGCTTGCCGGCTTCAATATCATCAACATAAATTGATTGCCCTGTTACATGTTTTATTGCACTATCGTGATGTAGAGTTTTCATTTTTTATTGAATTAAAAAATTTCATTAACAGGCTTGCCGCAACCTCTTTTCTATATTCAGCGCCGGCTCTCACGTCTGACAATGGACTAAATTCGGTTTTAAGAATATCCATTGCTTGTTCAATATTCTCTTTTGACCAAGCTTTATTTAAAAGAAATTCCTCTGTTTTTAAAGCTCTAACCGTTTTTTCAGCCATACCACCGTAGGCGAGTATCACATCTTTTGCAATACCATTTTGCTTTTTAATTGAGAAAGCGGCACTTACAGATGAAATGTCAACATCTTGGCGCTTTGAGACTTTGAAAAACTTAGTCACCGAGTTATTCTCCGGTTTGGGAATAACTATATCCCTGATGATTTCGTCACTCTCAAGGAGAGTTTTTCTATATCCTGCTATGAACTTTTCAACAGGTAAGGTTTTCTCCTTATCTTTTCCAACTACTGTAACCCACGCATTTAAAGCAAATAACAAAGGTATTGTGTCACTGATAGGGGAGGCTGTAGCTAAATTACCGCCCATTGTAGCCAAATTTCTTATTTGTTTTGATGCAAAAACCCCTAACATGTCGCTTATCACAGGAAGTCTGTTTTGAAAATAATTTCTTATTTCTTCCAATGTTGCTCCTGCACCAATGACATAAAAACTTTTTTCTTCAGAAATGGATTTTAAGGAATCAATAGCAGATATATCTATTATGCGTTCAATTAATTCAAACTTTTTTGTCTGTTTAAGTGCTATATCGGTAGCTCCTGAAATAATTTCCGCATCCGGATATTTGGACTTCAGGATAAGGAGTTCGTTAACAATGTTTGGTTTGAAATATTTTTGCTTATCCGTTATTAATCTAATCGAACCGGAGGTTGAATTAATTTGATTCAACATCTCCATAATTTCAGGTTCGTCTTTGTAAAATTTATCTGAACGATCTTCCGGAAGAGTCAGGCCTGCATTTAAAATAGGTTGATATCCGGTACAACGACAAAGATTACCTGTCAAGGATTCTTCAATTTCTTTCCTTGAGGGGTTAACGGAATTTTTATAAAGTCCGAAAAGCGACATAACAACACCGGGTGTGCAGAATCCGCATTGTGTACCGTCAGATTCAACTACTGCTTTTTGAACCGGATGTAATATCAGATTATTATTGGCCGTTTCGGCGAGATTTTCAACGGTAATTACCTGTTTTCCGTGTATCATCGGAAGAAACACAAGGCAGGAGTTGACAGCTTTGTATTTCATTTTTCCGTTTTCAGGTTCTGCAATTACAACGGTACAGGCTCCGCAATCGCCTTCGGCACAGCCCTCTTTAACTCCCTTGTGACCCGGCAGCGACCTCAAATAGTTCAAGAGGGTAACGGTTGGTTTCATATCATTGTTGAAATCAACCGTAACTACCTTGCCGTCAAGTACGAATTTTATTTTATTATCTGTTTCTGTGCCGGACATTATTCAATATTTTTCACTTTATAATTATTAAAACAATTGCCTATTCTTCACATCAATCATCTTTGCGAGGATGCTCAATGCAATTTCCTGCGGCGAAACGGCATTGAACTTTATTCCTATGGGCATATCAATTCTGCTTAAATCTTTTTCCGTTAAGATATTATTATCCAAAAGTCTGTTTTTTACTTTTGCTATTTTTGTTTTACTGCCGATCATTCCTATATATGCCGAAGGTTTTTTAGCACAAACCGAAAGTATCTCCTCATCGTAGGAATGTTTTGGTGTAACAATCACAATAAAAGTTCTTTCGTCGAAAACAGCTTTATCTATTGAGTTAAAATAGTCATTTCCAATAAAATCAGTGTTAGCTTTTATTTTGTCAACAATGTCGAGTTGTCTGTTATCAAACAGGGTTACGTTGAATCCGAACTCAGGTGCCAATTTTGCAAGTGCCGTACCAATATGACCTGCACCGAAAATATAAAGTTTCAATTCCGGTACTACGGGCTCAATATAAACCTCGGTAAATCCTCCGCAACTCATATCAAGGTCTTTATCCAGGTCGTAAATATTTTTCACAGGTTTACCCGAACGGATAACCTCGGCAGCATCTTTCATCACTTGCATTTCAAGGGCACCTCCACCTATAGTTCCCTCTATTGTTCCATTTTCAAGAACGAGCATCTTGGCACCTTGTTTTTGTGGTGCAGATCCCCTTGACTCGACAATGATGCAGAGCGCACCTTTTTTTCCCGATTTAATTATCTCTTTTATTTCTGATAATATATTTCGCATGTCTTTCTTGTATCCTGTAGCCTATCGGCTTTCTGTTTTTATATCTCGGCTCAATTAATTCTTTGATAATCTCGTAGATGTTTATTATTTTCTCATTTTGTTCAAGGGCATTGTTTTCAAGTGCTTCAATCTTTTTACGAAGCTCAATGTATTTTGTTATTAGGTTTCTCATCTTTACAAAAACACGCATAATCTGAATGTTTACCTGTATTGCCACCGGACTTCTCAATATTCCGGAAATCATAGCAACACCCTGTTCCGTAAAAGCCATTGGCAAATAACGTGAGCCACCCCAACTTGAGGTCACAAATTGTGACCTCAAGTCATTAAATTCTTCCCTTGTAAGTTCAAACATAAAATCTTCCGGAAATCTTTCGATATTTCTCCTGACTTGTTGTTTTAACGCTTTAGTTTCCACACCATACAATTCGGCCAAGTCAGTATCAAGAATTACCTTTTGATCCCTGATTATATGTATTTTGTTCGCAATGAATTCTTCTTTGGGTAATAAAGCATCCATGGTTTTTAATTTCAAAAATATCTATTATAGAAATTTAAAAACTTATCTGCAATAGCATCCCAGCTATATTCATCTTCAATGAGTTTTCTTGCCGCAATTCCCATTGCGTTTCTTTTTTCGTCATCCGACAGAAGTTCAAACAAGGCATCCGCAAATTCTTCTGCATTAGCGGCATCTACAAGCAATCCGTTAACGCCGTTGGTAATAACATTTCTGATGCCTCCGAATTTTGAGGCTATAACTGCCTTACCGCAGGCCATTGCCTCCTGT
>JALSSR010000196.1 GCA_026984135.1 Bacteroidales bacterium | reverse complement strand
TGTGTCGTCATTCCGAAGGGTTCAAACAATGAAGGTAAAACAAATAGTTCTGCTTTTTGATAAAGCGGAGCCATCATTTCATCAGCCACATAGCCGATTTTACTAACCCTGGCCTGCATGTGGTTTTTTTTAATGATTTCGTCCATTTTTGCAAAGACGCTGAGTTCCCGCGGTTTAGGATTTGGTGAGCCTCCTCCAATTACCAGATCAACATCCGTTATTTTATCCTTCACCAGTGCAAAGGCATTGAGTAGCAGGTCGTGACCTTTATTAGTGTCAATTCTTGACAGGCAAAATATATATTTTTCCGGTGTATTTGTTTCAACCTTTAAATCTTCTTTCGTAGGTGGATGATATCTGTAAATATCAACTCCGGGAGCTATTATTTCAATGTTGTCGGCATCATAGTTATATAATTCTTTCAATTTCTCGTATTGTACTTCCGTTGTAAGTGTTTGTCCGTTAACAGCCTTGAATATCCTCATCTCTTCGGCAATACGGTGTTTGAAGTTGAACTTTTTCTCCATCTCTTCGGGGTCGCCACCCATCTGGTCTTTTTTCCAGGCACCAAGTGAATGTGCCGTGAAGAAAGCAGGTTTGCCGAAATGTTTTGCAACATCAAGGGTTACAATTCCCGCATCAACATAATGTCCGTGATAGAGGTCATAATCAAGCCCGGTTTCCTCAATAAACTTTATCATATTTGATGAAAGCTCCGGTAAATATTCGTATATGAACTCTTTGGGAATAAACTCCCAAGGGCCGGAATGTATTCTTATAACCCTGACATCCGGATGTCCCGGCACAGGGTCAACCTGCTTTTGGCTTTTATCGAACCAACGCGTATAGATGTCAACCTTTATACCTGTTTTTGCCAGTGCCTTAGCAAGTTCGAGGACATAAACCACCTGCCCGCCGGTGTCGGTTCTTCCCAAAACGGGTACGGGATCAAAATACCCGTGGGTACTTAACATTGCTATGCTTTTGATATCTTTTTTCATAAATAATAATTTTTATTTGTTTAAAACGGCTTCCCACTTTTTCGTTATTATGATGTCTGCCAGTTCTTTATGTTTTGAAATAATTTCATGTTCAATAGTTAGTATTCTTTCAAGAAATTCATCCTGCTTCTCCCTTGCCCGTTTTTTCCTTGATTCAAGTGTGTCCAGTTTATTTCTGTCAATAAATACTTTTGTGTCGGCATTTTTTAATGTTGTAGTATAAGTGCCTTCGGCTATCAAAACGTGATAATCCTCAAGATTAACCGTCTCTTCGCCAATCTTGTCTGCATCAAAGTCAACAAGGGGTTTTGTGATAACATACTTGCCGTCAAGGACATCCTTTATATTTTGATCAAGAAGGTCGAGTTTTACCTCCTGCATTCCAACCCGGGAGATATCCTCTTCCCTTTTTTTTGCATTTGTCTTTGGAGGCAGCTTGAAATAATCATCCTGTCCAAAAATAAAACACTTCATATTTTCTTTTTCAAGAAGCTCTGCTATAGAAGCGGCCACCTCAGATTTTCCGGCTCCCGATTCACCGGCAACCGTAATTACATATTTTTTGTCACCACCGCAAATAGTTTCAAATATCAGGTCAATTACCTGTTTGGCTGCTTTTCTGTGGTTGTCGTCAATTATTAAAATGTCGCCTTTCATATAATAATGATTTAGTTTTTTGTGTGTGGACAAATGTACATAAAATTTTTTCATTTTAAATATGCGTTGGCAGTTTATAAAAAAATTGTAATTTCGGGGTGTGGAAGTTAAATCAAACAGAATAGCAGATGTCAGGAGTTTTTATAAGGGGAAACTTCTGGATTTATATGATGATAATGAGGCTGATAGTCTTCTTTTTATGCTTTTTGCCGATTTTGCAAAATTAACCAAATCGGATATTATTTTGTATCCGGATAAGACGATTTCCGAATCGGAATTACTTAAAATTCATTTTGCAGTCAGGGATTTACTGAACAATAAACCTGTTCAGTATATTTTGGGAAAGGCTGAGTTTTACGGTCTTACCTTTCAGGTTGGGCCGGATGTTTTGATTCCGCGTCCCGAAACGGAAGAACTCGTGGATATAGTGATAAGGGAGAATAAAGATTTTGATAATTTGAAGATTCTGGACATAGGAACAGGAAGCGGCTGTATTGCAATTTCCCTGAAAAAAAATCTGCCGTCAGCTTTAATAACAGCTATTGATGTTTCTTCGACTGCTCTGGATTATGCAAAAAAAAATGCTTTAATCAATGAGGCTGATATTATATTTAAAAAAGTGAATTTCCTTAATGAAAAAGAGATAAATGCATTGCCCGAATTTGATATTGTTATCAGTAACCCACCTTATGTCCGGAGACAGGAGATAAAATTTATGAAGAAAAACGTGTACGCTTATGAACCCGATAAAGCCTTGTTTGTTGAGGATGATGACCCTTTGATATTTTACAAGGCAATAGCCGGCTTTGCAAAAGAAAAACTTATTCCGGGAGGAAGTATTTATTGCGAAATTAATCAATATCTTGATGAGGAGACCTCTGAGATTTTTTATGGTGCAGGATTTCAGAGGGTTGAGGTGATCCGGGATGTGAATGACAATAACAGAATCTTAATTGCAAGGTAGTTCCTGTGAAATTTGTAACTTTGTATGTGCAATTAGTCCGTTTGTTGTTTATTATTATAGTATAAAAGAAGCAATTTGTATTTGGTATTGTTATGAATAGAAATGTTTTGGTTTGTCTGTTTGTCTTTCTTTTTATCCGGGGCTTAGTTTAATGATAAACATATATTTCAGAACCAATATTACTTTTGATGTGGGATTCGGATATAAGTCAAAAGGATTTTATTTTTCAGGTACCGAAACGTTTTAGGTTTTATAGTACATTTGCATCAAACTGATTAAAAAAAATAGTAATAATCGAAGTAAGTAAAGTCTAATGAGGAAATTGTTGTTAGTGATCACCATTGTTTTCTTTTCAAATGTATTATCTGCCCAGGATAGTTTGGATAAGTTAATTCCCGGTAAGGATAGTATATGGAACTGGGCAATCAAAAAACCTGTAACAACCTATTCAAAGGGAAACCTTTATTCGTTAATACCTGATGAAACGGATTTGTTTATTGAATACGGTTTTGAAAAAGCAATAACCTGTACTTATCGCAATGCAATGGCCAATACAATCAGGATTGATGTTTTTAAAATGACCTCATCCGGTGCAGCTTTCGGCATATACGGCTTTAAGGCATTACCCGGCAAAAAGATTATTGAATTGGGTGATGAAAGTGCCCTTTATGATTATTATATTGATGTTTGGAAGGGAAGCTATTATTATCGTGTAACTGCCAGTAACAAGAACTATGGTATGATAGATACGGTTTTGTTATTTGCCGATTATGTTAATAAAAGGATTAATGAGAAGGGAGTTAAGCCTTTCCTGGCCTCCTTGCTTGAGGATAGTCCGGATTATAAAAGTGTGAAATATTTTAAAGGTATCGTAGCCCTTGACCGTATTTACCGGTTTGGGCATGGGAGTGTGGCCGGCTTTGAGGAAGGGGTGGCAGGTAAAAAGGACAGGAGTATCCTTTTTGTTATAGGTTACAGGGATTTTAGGACAGCAAGGGAATGGATTGCCGCTGGTAAAGGTAAGTTAAGGCATTATGATGATATTTATAGTAGTTTTCAATTGCACGATAACGGATGGTCTATTAAAGATAAAACAGGTACACCTGTCTCCTTTTTACCTTATGATAAATATTTGCTTGTAATTAAGGGTAAGGAATGGGACGAGGCAGTGAAAGATTTTGAAAAGGTTAAAAAGTTATTTGACTTAAACAACAGACACTAAAGAGTATTTGAAAAGTTGTTTTATTATGGTTGCCCGCCGCTTTTCTCAATAATATTCTTCAATGGTCTGAATTCTGCCCGGATGGTCTCCCATTTATCCGGATATTTTTCCAGAAGTGTTGTTATTTTATTTCTGTGATTATACAGTGAATCGGAAATAGCCGGTGCACTGACAGGTTTCTCACAATAGTGCCCCACATTTGTTCCGGTCATCTTTAGGTTTTGTTTTCTGACTATGAGGGCAGCCTGCTCAAGTTTATTAAGTAATGAAACTGTCTTGGAATATTTATCTGTTGAAGATTTGTCTTGCGGAACGCTTTTAGTATAAGTTTTGTCAATATTAAAATCAATATGCCATTTTGTTATTCTGATTTCGCCCGAAGTGTCAATATACAGGTTGTTTACGTATTCCACTGCATCTGAAATTATCTGTTCAAGGTCTTTCAGTTCACCGGTAAAACCGCTTATTTTGTCCAGCGCATCCTGACTGAAAATATAATTCCTGCCGTTTTTTCTGCCATGCTCTTTCAGGTATTGA
>JALSSR010000195.1 GCA_026984135.1 Bacteroidales bacterium | reverse complement strand
CAAACACAAAGAGAGAAATGAAATCGTTGTTCAGGGTGGCGCCGTTCACCTGTCGCTTGATTCGGTAAGAATCAATAATCGCAATATGTACGGACTTGTAGCCGGGATAAATGAAAACGGCTGGAGCGAACCGTTTGACGAAACCTTTGTAGTATCCCTTTCGCAAGAGCACGGCATAATAAAAACTCCGGATGAGGTTTTTCGCAGCATAAATGTCGGAGACATCATTGCCATTTTACCTGTTCATTCCTGTCTGACTGCAAATCTTGCAAAAGAATATTTAACAATTGACGGAAGGATTATCAAAAAGTTTTAACTTTGCGGTATGAAATCGCTACAGGAAATAGAATCAACGCTAATTAGAAATTTTGAAATAATTGGTGAAGCTGCCAACAGAATAGACCCCGATTTCAGGACAAAGAATACCGAAATAGAATGATTAAATGAAGCAATTATTAATTCGTGAATTCGTGGCATCAGTAAATAATTTAATATCAACATATTCGTAAAATTTAAATAGATGAAAACAAAATTACCCGGCAAATTGGTTCTGTTAACGGCAGTCGTTTTTATACTCTTTTCGTGCAGTCAAAGCAGCTCGTCCCACTTTTTTAAGAACGGAACGGCTAAGTATAACCTGAAAGATTATAAAGGTGCCATCAAAGACTATAAGGAAGCAATTAAAATTAAACCTGATTTTGCCGATGCTTGGTACGGGAAAGCTATTTGCGAAAGTCTTTTGAAAAGGTATGATGATGCCCTGAGTAGCTTTAATAAAGCTATTGAGCTTGACCCCTCAAATAAAGATGCGGTTTTTAACCGGGCATATTACGTAAAACAGAAAACAGGAGACTATAAAGGTGCCATCGAAGATTATAATTTCTACATCAAACACTACAAACAAAATGATGACGCCTTTGCCTACAATAATATGGGCTTTTGCAAATATAAACTTAATGATTTCGATGCAGCTCTGAACGATATCAACAAATCTCTTGAACTAAACGAAAATAACCCTATGGCATATAAAAACAGGGCTTTGATATATCTTGCAAAAGGAGAAAACGAAACCGCTTGCGCCGATTTGCAAAAGGCTTTGGAACTTGGATTTACAAAAAAATTCGGCGACGAAGCTCAGAAACTCGCTTCAGAGAATTGCAAGTAGCAGTCTGTTTTATTTCATGAAATAAAAAACCGGATGCATTTATAGCACCCGGCTTAACAATCAATTATTTATTAACTTAAAAACTTACTTTTCACACAAGACATACAAAAATGTAAATAGTTGCTTAGAAAAAAATAAAAAGAATTTCAGATCAACCGACCCATAAAATTTAATCTGCAGATTATTTGACTTTTAAAAATATCTAACAAAGATTGAAAATTGGCCCCATTATTAATAAAGGTGCCATTATTTGTTTCTTGATATACATTTATTATCTTTCTGTGAATTAATATAATAAGGTAATAAGGTTGGTATATCGCTATCATCTGATATTTCCTTCTCAATAATATAATACAATATACATGGAGAAACATAAACCTTATTTTATTTTTTCAACCTTAGTAGCAGAAAAAAACAAAAAAATTAACCTTATTACCTTATTGAAATAAAAAGACACAAATGTGGCAACCTTGGAGAGTGATATTTTGAAAAGTGAACCATTGTATACTGAAACGCATCCGGACGGACGTCCTTCGGTCGTAAACTTTGCAAATTCTCTTTGATATAATTGCCTGAATTATCGTGTGAATTCACTCCAATAAAAAATTCTACATTTTTGTTTGTATCTCATTCAAGTCGGGTTTTAAGATCATCCCTCTGTTTTTCTTGCCGTCAATTCTGATTTCCAGAGGCTTATCAAATCTTAAATGACGAATAAACTCATCTTCATATACCGCCGGAATTCCGTTCAGAAAGTCCAAATCGTAGTAACCGTCATTAATATAAGGATTAATTGTAAAATAACCCACCCTGAAAGATGTCAGATTTTGAAAGAAGTGTGTACCCTGACTCGGGTCAATCCTGTAATTTTCAAGTCCGGATTCAAC
>JALSSR010000194.1 GCA_026984135.1 Bacteroidales bacterium | reverse complement strand
ATTTTTTCTTACAGGTTTTATTGCTGTATATTGGGATAGTCACAGTTTATTTTTTTTCTCGTCTTGAGGAGGCAGATAACCGTAACCCGGAAATTCGTGCAATACTTTGTCTTTTTTTGCTCCCTGAATGCTGGCATTTAATTCAAATCCGATTAATAAAATAAACGAGTTGATATATATCCATAAAAGAATGATCAACAGGGTTCCGATTGAGCCGTATAATGCGTTATAACTTGAAAAGTTCTGCACGTAGAAATTAAAACCCAGCATAGTTATTATTGACAAAATGGTGGCCAGTGTGGAACCTGCCGAAATAAATCTGAACTTACTGGCCTTTGCAGGGGCAAGATAATATATGAATGATATTGTAAAAAAAAGATTTGCTATCAGAATTATCCATTTTATTGATTGCAGCAGGAAGTAAGTAAACTCGCTTTTTAAAAAATGATGTTCTACCAAATAGTTAATAATAAAGGTGCCTAAGGTTATTAAAGCAATGGAAATGATTATGATGATACTTATTATGAAAAAAAGCAAAATAGCAATTAAGCGCTGCTTAACAAGTGTCCGGGTTTCAATTGTGTGATATGTAATATTAAAGGCTTGAATAAGATTGTCAATTCCATTGGTGGCAAAGACAAGTGTAAGAATAAAAGTGAAAGATAACAGACCTCCTCTCGGTCTGTTAATTATATCGGTAAGCGTTTCACTTATTATGTCATTCGCGGTAGTTGGTGTTATTTGCTGTATCAAATCGAGAAGTACAATATGGAAATCTTTTATGGGAATAAACGGTATCAAGGTGAAAAATGTAATTGTCATTGGAAAAATAGCAAGAAAGAAACTGAAAGCTATGGACGAAGCACGCGATGATAGTGAACCGTTAACAACTCCCCTGACAAAAAACACCCCGACATCATACAGCGGAATTCCATCGAATCCCGGCAGCACCATCTTTTTAAGGCGGTGAGTAACTTTTATGATCGGTTTCCATTCAAGGATTTTCTTAAACATAGATAATTTATTTTACAGCTAAGAGGCTCATGTCAAGGCTGCTTATGTGATGTGTCAATGCTCCTACCGAAATGTAATCAACCCCGGTTTCCGCATATTTTCTGATTGTCTTTTCAGTTATTCCGCCCGACGCTTCCGATTCAAACCTGCCTGCAATTTTTTCAACAGCTTTTTTCAACTCTTCAGGTGTGAAATTGTCGAGCATAATTCTGTCAATACCTCCGTGATTTAAAACTACTTCCAATTCTTTGAGATTTTTGACTTCTATTTCTATTTTTAGATTTTTTTTCTTTTCGGATAAATATTTTTTTGTTGATTCGATGGCAGGAACTATCCCTCCCGCAAAGTCAATATGGTTATCTTTTATCATAATCATATCATAAAGACCCATACGATGGTTTTCACCTCCACCGACTTTGACGGAATATTTTTCCAGCTCACGTAGCAAAGGTGTGGTTTTGCGCGTGTCAAGCAGTTTTGTTTTGAGTCCGTCAATCAAGGAGACAAGTTTATTCGTATAGGTAGCAATTCCGCTCATTCTTTGCATAAAATTCAAAGCAAGCCGCTCACCCGAAAGGATTGAGATAGAGTTTCCTTCAACCGTAAAAACTATATCGCCCGGTTTTACAACAGTGCCGTCGGAAAGTAGCTTGTGAAATTTTAGTTTTTTATCTGTTTTGAAAAAAACTTCTTTCGCAATGTCAACTCCGGCAAGTATTCCGGGCTCTTTGATAATAAGGTGTGCCTTTCCCGTTTTGTCTGCGGGAATGGTTGCCAGCGAGGTATGGTCTCCGTCACCAATATCTTCAATTATAGCCTCTTCAATGATTTTATCAATGTCCATAACTTAATTATTCCTCCTCAAACTGTAAAATGTGAATATGCATGTCGGTATTGAATTTTTTTAACAGGATATAAACCCTGAATTTTTTTTTCTCACTAACATATGAACCGATAATATATTCCGAATTCTTTTTTGAAGAACCTTCGTGAATTGTTTTGAAAGATTTCGGAGGATATTTTTTGAAAAAATCCTTAACAAT
>JALSSR010000193.1 GCA_026984135.1 Bacteroidales bacterium | reverse complement strand
GAATGTGAAACACTCAAACGCTGCAAGCGAAGACTTTGCTCCCTCTTGTCAAGAGTCTGTAAACTTGGGTGTTGCGTCATAAGAAATTTTTAATTAATATATTCATAAATACAATTGTTAGCTAACGTCTGTGTAAAATTACCTTATTACTTTTATTTCTGCATTGGAAAATCGAAAAGGTACGCTTACTCCAATAATACGGAGAGTATAACGTACTTTATCGCCTTTTTTAACTACTGTTTTCATATATGTCATCCAATGGTATTTCCGTGTTCGTTGTCAAAATATTTATGTTTCGGACAAGGCAAATATACAAAAGATATTATTACAAACGGGGTTTTTCACAAATGCATATTTTAAGATGACATTGTTTGTAAAATCATAAGTTATATATTTACACTATCTTTGTAAACAAAACAATATGAGAAACCGGATATTTTATATTGTCGTGTCATTATTACTGACGGCATCTCTACAGGGACAAACCTTTTCGGATTTCGTTCTGTATCTCAACGACTTACCCTCTCAGGAGCGTCAGGCAAAAGTTGACAGTTTTATGAATGCCAATGAGCATTTGCCTCTGTATGAAAATGATACTATCTGTAATTTTGTCTATCAGGGAAATGCTCAGTCAGTCTCGGTTCCCGGTGATGCTACGGGTTGGGATCCAACAGTTTATACAATGTCGAATATTGAGAACACCGACTTTTGGTATCTCACGAAAGTCTTTGCGTCCGACACAAGGCTTGATTACAAATTTGTGCTCAATGGTAACAACTGGATACTTGACCCCAAGAATCCGTTGACTGTTTTGGGTGGCTTTGGCCCAAATTCCGAAATGGCAATGCCGTTGTATGTTCAGCCTCCTGAAATTCAGTATTATCCTGACATTCCACACGGAACAATTTTCGATACAACTTTTTATTCTTCTCAATTGGGAAACTCCCGGCAGATAAAAGTCTATTTGCCGCCTTATTACGAAACCTCTCCCGACAAATATCCTGTTGTACTCTTTCACGACGGGCTGGATTATCTTAATCTGGCTTATGCGAAAAATGTTCTGGATTATTTCCTGAGTAGCGATTGCAGTCGTCCGGTAATTGCGGTTTTCGTGCCACCCGTAAACCGTGAACCGGAATATGCCGGCAGTCAAATAAATGAATTTACCGGTTTCATTGTGGATGATATTATTCCCTGGGTTGACGGCAGGTTCAGGACAAAGACTGAGCCTGCTAACAGACTTGTGCTCGGAGCTTCCAACGGAGGTAATATCTCACTTTGGATTGCAATGAAACATCCTGAAGTCTTTGGGAAAGTGGCAGCGTATTCCAGTAATGTTATTGACGAAATCGCAACAACATTTGCCGACGGGCCAATTCTCAACCTTGATTTCTATCTCGATATCGGCACCTATGATATTGATGTTTTAATTCCGATGGTTCATAATTTCAGAGATATTCTTGACAACAGAGGATATCCTTTTGTGTTTAACGAATGGAACGACGGCCATAGCTGGGGTAATTGGCGTGCACATATTGATAATTCGCTGAACTATTTTTTCCCGCCGGCCTGCGGAGCAGGCGAAATAAAGGAAAAGGCTGTAATTGAACTCAAACAAAATTATCCGAATCCTGCCGGCAACTCAACAACGGTTTCTTTTTATACACCTTCGGTATCTGAAGCGGAATTAGTTCTGTACGATTTGAAAGGCAGTATTATCGATATTCTGTGGGAAGGTAAATCATCCAAAGGTATAACAAAGGTTAATGTCAATACGGCGATTTTACAAAACGGAATTTATATCTATAAGCTCAGTGCAGGAAATAAAACCGCAGTCCGTAAGATGATTGTCAGGCATTAGCAATTTCAGAGCAACCGATCCGATGGGAAATGTGATGGGCTCTTTCAGTGAGTTTTTCTTTGTGTTTTCTTTGAGCCTTCGTGTCTTTGTGGCTAATTTTTCGCCATTTTGCCACTAAGGCTCAAAGACAATAAGAACCGCAAAGGCATCAGGTATTAATGCAATGAACTCATTCCCAATGATATGAAAAATTATACCGAAAGAAATCAGGTTTGCAAAAATCAAACTTGATTTCTTTCGAGTATTAACTGGTTCTAAGCAGCTTTGCGTTGCCTGTCTGACGACAAAGGCAGGCAAACCTGATAAGAACCAGTATAACATATTTAATGCGAAACTGCAGATTAAATTTTACGGGTCGGTTGATCCGAATTTGTATTTTTAAAACTCACGGAAACCTATTATCTCACGCACTTCCCTAACGGTTTTTGCTCCGCTGGCGTGAGCTTTCTCTTTACCCGTTTTTACAACTTTGCGTATATAATCTTCATCTGCCGAAATCTCTTTCACCTTTTCGCGGAAAGGTGCGGTGAAGTTGATTATATCTTCCGCAAGTTGCTTTTTCATATCACCGTAACGTATAGTACATTTGTTGTACTGATCGTCGAAATACTCCACCGTTTCGGGAGAGGAAACCGCTTTCATAATTGCAAAAAGATTAGCAATGGGCTCGGGTTTTGCCTGGTTCATTTCCGTAGGGCCGCTATCGGTAACGGCTCTCATAACTTTTTTGCGAATGGATTTGGGGTCTTCGGCAAGGAAGATTGCATTTCCTTCACCTTCCGATTTTCCCATTTTGCCGGAGCCGTCAAGTCCGGGGATTTTTGTAAGCTCCTCACCGAAATTATACGCCACAGGCTCGGGGAAATAGTCAACTTTATACAGTCTGTTGAATCTGCGGGCAAAAGTACGCGTCATTTCCAGGTGTTGTTCCTGGTCTTTACCGACAGGTACCTTTTCCGACCTGTGTATCAGAATGTCGGCAGCCATAAGGCAAGGATACGTCAGCAGGCCTGCATTTACGTTGTCGGGTTGTTTGCGGGCTTTATCTTTAAAGGTCGTAACCCGCTCAAGCTCACCCTTGTATGCGTTCATATTCAGCAGAAGATAAAGCTCAGCCGTCTCGGGCAGGTCGCTTTGAATATATAGTGTTGCCACTTCGGGGTCAATACCGGCCGCAAGATATTCTATCAAAACCTGACGCACGTTACCGTGGAGGTCGGCAGGTGTGGGATGTGTTGTCAGCGAATGATAATCGGCAATGAAAAAGTAACACTCGTTTTCGTGCTGCATTTTCACAAAATTTTTCAAAGCACCGAAATAATTCCCGAGGTGCAGGTTTCCTGTTGGTCTTATACCGCTTAATACTATTGACATATTTAGATTTTACTTTTATTAAAAAATCGGAATCGGGCGCAAATATCTTAAAAAATCAAATTCTTTTGGAATTAAATTTTTATTTCGTCGTCATTTTTATTGAAAAAATGATATTCCAGAAAATGATACGACTTATCAGGTTTGATCTTTATCCATCTTTTAAACTTCAAATACCACTTCACCTGTTGCGAGATAAACCCTTTTGTAAGGTAAGCATAAATGTAAGGATGAAGAATTAGTTTAAGGCCTTTTTCGTTTTGATCCTGAACAAGATATCTGACATTATTTTCTATTTCATCAACAAAAAGCATACTTGGTTTTATCTCGCCCGTACCGTCACAAACGGGGCATTTTTCCAGTATTTTGATGTTCATTTCCGGTCTTACGCGTTGTCGGGTTATCTGTACAAGACCGAATTTACTCGGAGGCAAGATAGTATGTTTGGCACGGTCTTTTGCCATCTCCTCTTTTAAAGTCTGGAACAGTTTTCTTCTATTGGCTGCCTGCCGCATATCAATAAAATCAACCACTATGATGCCGCCCATATCTCTCAACCGCAATTGACGTGCAAGCTCTTTAGCAGCCTCAATATTTACCGAAAGGGCATTTTCTTCCTGATTCTGATCTTTGTTAACCCTGTGTCCGCTATTGATATCAATTACGTGCATTGCTTCGGTATGCTCAATGATGAGGTAAATTCCGCTTCTTATGGTCACTGTTCGCCCGAAAGAATTTTTTATAAATTTATCAATACCGAAATGTTCAAATATTGGTGCTTTTCCTTTGTAAAGTTTTACAATATTTGCCTTGTCGGGAGCAATTGATTTTATATAAGTTTTTGTATCCTCATAAAGTATGGGATCATTAATATAGATATTGTTAAACGACTCACTCAGAATATCCCTGAGTATAACGGATGTTCTGTCAAGTTCGCTGACTATCTTTTTGGGAGCAGTTGCCTGCTTAAGTCTCTTCACAGAGTTTTCCCACTTTTCAACCAGAGTTTTGAGGTCGTTGTCAAGTTCCGCCACCTTTTTATGCTCGGCCACCGTACGTATAATAACACCGTAGTTTTCAGGTCTGATACTTAAAATCAGCCGTTTAAGTCTGTTTCTTTCTTCGGCACTTTTAATCTTTTGCGATATTGATATTCTTGTGGAAAACGGAACCAGCACAAGAAATCTTCCGGCAAAAGACAATTCGGATGAAACTCTCGGCCCTTTTGTTGAAATAGGTTCTTTGGCTACCTGAACCACAATTGGCTGTCCGGAAGTAAGTACATCCGTTATCTTACCGGTTTTTTCAATATCTTTTTCAGGTTTAAGATTTGACGGTGAGTTTAACCTGCCCTGCATTGCAAGGCGTGTCATTTTGTTCAGTGTTTTTATTTGTGGACCGAGGTCAAGGTAGTGTAGAAAGGCATCTTTCTCGTAACCAACATCAATGAATGCCGCATTCAGCCCCGGCATAATCTTTTTAACCTTACCAAGGTAAACATCACCAACTGCATAGTTGGTGTCACTGTATTCCTTGTGTAGTTCAACAAGGGCTTTATCCTCAAGCAAAGCAATGTTTACTTCGGATGCATTTGAATTAATAAAAAGCTCTTTATTCACATTTTATTTCTTAAAATAGATCAAATCATCAGTTATCTACCAATGAGGTTGTCGGAAGGGCAGAAAGTAAAATTTGGAGGTAGTAAATTCAAAAAAGTATGCATAATGCCACATGTGGCATTATGCATTTCAGATTAAATTATTTCTTTTTATGTCTGTTTTTCCGCAAGCGCTTTTTCCGCTTGTGGGTAGCCATCTTATGGCGTTTTCTCTTTTTACCGCTTGGCATATTCCTCTATTTTAAATTACTTAACTTTATTTTTTACTTCGGTTACAAAAGTTTTTGCAGGTTTAAATGCCGGAATATTATGAGCAGGTATAATAATTGTTGTGTTTTTTGAAATATTTCTGCCGGTTTTTTCAGCCCTTTTTTTGACTACAAAACTACCGAAACCTCTTAAATATACATTTTCTCCGTTTGAAAGAGAGTCTTTTACTGCTTCCATAAATGCTTCAACAGTATGCTGTACCGTTACTTTCTCAATTCCTGTTTTGTTAGCGATATCCGCTACGATTTCTGCTTTTGTCATGATCTATATATTTTATTAATTATTAAATGATTACATTTTAACAAGGCTGCAAATATATAATTTTTTTTTTAATGCAAGAATTTTTATTTTTTTTTAACTCACTGTTTTTAAATTTGTTCCTTAATAATATGTAAAACGGCTTGTTATTTTTTGTCGTAGTATCTTTTTTTTGCTTTTAATAAAAAATTGTTGATTTTATTTTCGCTGATTATTCTTTTTTTTTATATCTTTGTATAAACTAAAATTATAAAAAAATGGCTGGAGTAAACAAAGTATTACTGATTGGAAATCTGGGCAAAGACCCGGAAATTATCACATTTGATAATGGAGTTAAAAAAGCTGCCTTTTCATTGGCTACAACCGAGAGCTATAAAAACAAGGAAGGAAATCGTGTAGATCAGACCGAGTGGCATAATATTGTTATGTGGAGATGGCTGGCGGAAATAGCAGAAAAGTATCTTCACAAAGGGGATCAGGTTTTTATTGAGGGTAAGATCAAAACCCGCTCTTATGAAGTTGACGGTGTGAAGAAATATGTTACCGAGATTGTTGCCGATAATATGACAATGCTCGGGAAACGTGGTGATTCGCAAGGAGGTGCGCAACAACCGGCTACCGAAACATCACAGACCACGAAAACCGATGATGCGGAACCTGTTGTTCCCCCTGATGATGATCTGCCGTTCTGATTTTCGGTTTATCCCGAAAAAATAATTTTTCTCAAAGGGTAACGGTTTTGCTCTTCAATGAATTTTTTTCTCCGAAACCTTTTGGAAGGGTGTATTTTAAAATGAAAAAAAATCATGTACATTTGCAGCCGATTTGTATAATTAAACTTTTGAGTTTTGGAAGACCCTGATAGTGATCCTCATTTGTATTCTTTTAAGATTCTTCTGTCTGTTTTAAGCGGAAACATGTCGGCGGGACTGATTATAGGCATTGTCGTTGTTTTTTTATTGCTGTTTTTTTCGGCAATGATATCCGGATCCGAAATTGCATTTTTCTCATTCAGCCCTGCAAATCTTAAGCATCTCAGAGATAATGAGACTTCAAACAATAGGATAATCCTGTCGCTGCTTGATTTGCCCAAGCGACTGCTGGCAACAATACTTATATCAAATAATTTTGTCAATGTGGGTATTGTTATTCTCAGTTCCTATCTCATTAATGAGACCTTTAACTTTACGGATTTTCCCGTTCTCGGTTTTATTATTGAGGTCGTGGTAATAACAACTTTTATTTTACTGTTCGGTGAAATAATTCCAAAGATATATGCTGCTCAAAAGCCCGTGCTTTTTGCAACTATTATGGCCAAACCGCTGCGTTTTATGACTAAATTATTTTACCCTCTCAGTATTCTTCTTGTAAAGTTCACCTCCGTTATTGATAAAAGAATAGCAAGAAAAGGAGTAGATGTTTCGATGAGTGACCTTTCGGATGCCATTGATATTACTGCAGATGAGAATATGGATGAGGCGGATACGAAAATATTAAAGGGAATAGTCCGTTTTACCGATATTGATGTTAGGGAGATTATGAAATCCCGGGTGGATGTTACGGCTTTGGATATGGAAACACCTTTTAATGAGGTTTTGGAGACAATCATCGAATCGGGTTATTCAAGAATACCTGTTTTTGAGGAGACCTTTGACAATGTTAAAGGTGTCTTGTATATTAAAGACCTGCTTCCGCATTTGGACGAAAAAGATGATTATGACTGGTTGTCATTACTTAGGAAACCTTTTTTTGTTCCTGAGAATAAGAAAATTAACGACCTTTTAAAAGAGTTTCAGGAAAAAAAGATACACCTTGCAATAATTGTTGATGAGTACGGAGGTACTTCCGGAATAGTTACTTTGGAAGATATTCTTGAAGAGATTGTTGGAGAAATTTCCGATGAGTTTGACACTGAAGAGGATGAGGTTGATTATAAAAAGATTGATGACAAAACATATCTGTTTGAAGGAAAAACGAGTATTAATGATTTTTGCAAGATAACCGGATTGGATGATGATACTTTTGATGATATCAAGGGTGAATCCGACTCCCTTGCCGGACTTATACTCGAACTTGAAGGTGAAATACCGGAAAAGGGAAGCAGTATAACATTCAAAAATTTCGTTTTTGAGGTTAATACGGTTGACGAACGAAGAATTAAAAAAATCAGGGTTACAATAAATGATAATGAAACGGATGAAAATGTACAGGATGATAAATAACCTGTTAACTGTTGCAGCAATTTTATTTTTGATAATTCTGCTTGTTTCCTGCGGAAGCGACTATTATCCCAAACCGCGCGGATATATGCGTATCGCTTTACCTGAAAAAGGATACCAAAAATTTGACTCAACATATCCTTTCACCTTTGAATATCCCGTCTATTCCAAATTTGTACCCGACACCGATGCCAATGCAGAACCCTATTGGTTTAATATTGACTTTCCCCAATTCAAGGGAGAGTTAAATATCAGCTATAAACCGGTAAACGGCAATGTTGTAAAGTATCTTGAAGATACAAGGACTTTGGTAATGAAGCATATTCCCAAGGCGACCGCCATTGACAGCAAACAGTTTGTTGATAAGAAAAACCGCATTTACGGCCTTACATATACCATCTCGGGTATGGAGGCGGCTTCACCTTTTCAGTTTTATCTTACCGACAGCACGAAAAATTTCATCCGCGGTGCATTATATTTCAACACAATACCCAATAACGACTCCCTCGCCCCCGTTATTGACTTCCTGAAACAGGATATAATTCATATGATTGAGACATTCAGATGGAAAAAGGAGCAATGATCTAAACAAATGAAGATATTAATCATTTACATAAACAACTTTCATACTTGTTGACTTTCCACCTTGTGTTACTTTCACGATATAAATTCCTCCATTCAGTTCGGGATTTTGTTTTGCGGGATTCCAGATTGTCGTTTCTTTATTTTTCAACTCCCACATAAACAGCCTTTTTCCGCTAAGGTCATAAATTTCAATCATTGCGGGAATTTCAGGTTTCAGAATCTCTATTTTCAGTTTATTTTTAAAGGGATTGGGTGACATTACCGCCAACGGATTCAAATTATTTTCCTCAACATCACCTGTGATATCAACATCACGTTCACTGTAATAAAGTGCACTATAACCGTTAATTTCCGATTCCCACAAACAATACCATTTATAAATGTTTAGTTCATTATAAATCGTACCTACAAACAAATCACTGTTACTGTCTTTTCGGTTGTTTTTGGAAATATTCACAACTTCCTGAAAGAATGAGTTGTCAAGATAGTAAATTTCCTGATTTTGTCCGTATCCTGTTGTGAAGGTTCCGGTTTCCCACATATTACTCCTCCCAACTGTATATTTGAACGGTGCATATTGAAAAACCGTATCAATACCGGGAACGATCAAAGTATCGGGGAAATCGGGTTCATATATAAAGTAAAGCGGATGCCCTTCATTCTCCCACGACACTCCGTAAGGTGCGAAGAAATCACTTTTCATGGGTTTCAAATCCGTATTATTTCCATTTGTGAATATCGGTTCGGGTGATGTCCATTCACTCGTTTGAGACCTGTAAATATGATATTCTCCCGATTCTAACCTTTGCCAGAATAAATAGCTGTTGGTAATAACCGGATTAGAAACAGTCATAATGTCAATAACATGTATGTCGGATAAATATAGAGTATCCTGCGTGAAATGTAAAATACCTGCAACCAATGTATTTCCCCTGATAAATGCTATTTTATTCGGATTTAAATTGATAACGGATACCGAGCTTTCATCCTCATCCGTAAAAGTCAATCTCAATGGAGTCCCGAAATTGCAATCTCCGTCAAAAGATATCGCATATAAATCGAAATTACCGCTTTCGTCCGATTCATAAATCAGATACTTGGCTTGTTCCGAATTACTTACAATTGTTTTAGGGTTTCTGTAAGAAACGGCGTTATCGCCCAAAACTTCCGTCTCTCCGCAATTGGAATAAAGGTTTACCATATAAATTGCCTGCGGTGACTGCTGATTTTGTTTTTTCTCATAAAAAATAACAGGTGTACCCCAGGCCATATCGGGATTGTAATTATAACTTGAGGAGTCGGTGAAGGCAACCGGTGTACTCCAAGAACCGGCGGGCTGACCTTTCAGAAGGAAAGTCCCTGCTGCAAAAAACGTAATTAAAAATAAGACTTCTTTTTTCATTATGTTGGAATTATTTTGATTATGGTGCAAATATATAAAAAGTTGAATAAGAATGCAAATGTTTTTCAGGTTTTTTACACACCCCCGCTACCGCACTATCCGGCACACCCCCTCTCGGCCAGCGCTGTATCCGGCGCGCAGAGGGGAGTGGTTGTGT
>JALSSR010000192.1 GCA_026984135.1 Bacteroidales bacterium | reverse complement strand
AGGGCGAAGGAAATATTTTGTAAACCTTTCGGCAAGGGCACGCAATTATCTCGGCAAGCTTGAAAAACCGAATGTTGAACGAATAGTAAACCTGACTCCGACAATAGCCGTGTCGCAAACGGCAGGCAGCGGCAATCCGCGGTCAACAGTTGGGACTCTCACTGAAATATACAATTATTTGAGATTACTTTTTGCCAGATTGGGGACAAGTGATAAGGGAGGATTTGAGATAAACAGGAGCCTTTTCTCTTTTAATTCGCCTGTCGGTGCCTGTCCCCAATGTAACGGCCTCGGCGTGGAAGATAAAATAGACCCTGAACTTCTTATCGAAGACCCGTCAAGATCAATCCGCGAAAGGGCTTTTAAAATAACAAATCCGAAAGGATATATAATTTACTCGCAGGTAACCATTGACGCTTTGAACGAAGTATGCAAAGCCCACGGTTTCAGTGTTGATATTCCCTGGAATGAATTAACTCAGGAGCAACAGGATATTGTTTTAAACGGGTCGGACAGAATAAAAATTCCCTATGGCAAACACACTCTGGAATCAAGAATGAAATGGTCGGGAATAACAGCCAAACCCCGCGAAGAAGGTTATTATAAGGGCATCCTGCCGGTTATGAATCAGATACTTAATCGTGACCGTAACCCCAATATATTACGATTTGCAAAAACACAGTTATGCTCTTCCTGCAACGGTAGCCGTTTGTCAAAAAATGCAATGTCGGTGAAAGTGCTGAGTAAGACTATATATGATTTCAGCAGAATGCCGCTGGAAGATCTGCAAAAAAACCTTGATATCAATCTTTTCAATGAAAATGACAAGCCTGTTGCAAAAGAGATTATAAGCGAAATCGGCAAGCGTATAGAAACCCTGGAGTTGTTGGGACTCGGGTATTTATCCTGCGACAGGCAGGCAGATACACTTTCCGGTGGTGAATTGCAGCGAATCAGACTTGCAAAGCAACTGAACTCAAAATTGCGGAATATAACCTTTGTTTTTGACGAACCTTCCATCGGTACTCATCCTTCGAATAATGCAAATATTATCCGTGTTATGAAACAGCTTGTTTCAAACGGAAACACGGTAATCGTTGTGGAACACGATGCACAGACAATTCTGAATGCCGACAGGATAGTTGAAATTGGTCCCGGAGCGGGAGTAAACGGTGGTGATTTGATTTTTAACGGCTCAAAGGAGGAGTTTTTAAGTAAGTCACACTCTTCATTAACAAAAGATTATCTGTCGGGTGTGAAGCAGGTGAAAATGGAATTCCAAACAGATAGGAATGCCGGCTTTTTCTCAGTGAAAAATGCTGAAATAAATAATCTGAAAATTCCGGTAGTTGATTTTGCCTTAAACAGACTGAATGTTGTTACGGGTGTTTCGGGAGCGGGGAAATCGAGCCTTATCAATCAAACACTGATTCCGCTCATCAGGGGAGATTACGACAAACAATTGAATGCGACAGGTGAGCCGCGACTTGAAAACTTTAGTTTCGGAAAGACAATTATTGTTGACAGGTCACCAATCGGAAAGACTGCACGAAGTACACCCGCTACATACACAAAATTGCAGGATCTTATCCGCGACTTGTTTGCATCTCTTGAAGAGTCGAAAAAAAGAAATTTTTCAAAAAGCACCTTTTCATATAACACTGCCGGTGGTCGCTGCGAAAAATGTGAAGGAGCGGGCAAACTGGAAGTGGGAATGCACTTTCTCGGTAATGTTGAAACAACTTGCGACCTGTGTAACGGCAAGAGATACAAACGGGAAGTTTTGGAGGTCACTTATCGAAACAAGTCCATTTCCGATATTCTGAATTTGTCGGTAAGTCAAGCCTATGATTTTTTTGACGGAAATGATAAAATACGCCGTTACTTGAAAGTGTTGATCTCAATAGGGTTGGGATATATTAAACTGGGACAGTCCTCAAATACACTTTCGGGGGGAGAAGCACAACGTATAAGACTTGCCTCGGAGATAATAAAATCCACGGGTGGTAATAATCTGTTTGTTTTTGACGAGCCTACAACAGGATTGCATTTTTATGATATTCAGATATTAATGAATCTGTTTGCCGACCTGTTGAAAAAGGGCAATACCATAATTGCCATCGAGCACAATGAGGACTTTATACGCAATGCTCACCGTATTATTGACCTCGGACCGGGTGCAGCTGCAAAGGGCGGTGAAGTGGTTTTTCAGGGTTGCTATGACGATTTCTCAGGTTGCAAGGAGTCGCTAACCGCTGCATATCTCCAGTCAGGTATTGAGTCTGTTGATGACGAGGAGATTTCAACAACAGTTCATCCCGTAATAGAATTTAAGGGAGTTAGTACAAATAATCTGAGATCAATTGATGTTGTTTTCCCTGATAACAAACATACGGTAATAACAGGCCTGTCGGGAAGCGGAAAGAGTAGTCTTGCGTTTGATACTCTCTTTTCAGAGTCGCAAAATCGTTTCACGGAAAGTTTCCCAGCTTATATAAGACAGTTTTCCGGTAATTTCTCAAAGGCAAAATTTGATGAAGCTTTCGGTTTGACTCCTGTTGTAGCTTTAAAACAGAGTAACAGGATTACTGACCCGCGCTCCACACTCGGAACGCTTACCGAGATATTTGATTATTATCGTTTGTTATTTTCAAGATTCGGAATCCAACATTGTACAATTTGCGGCGGTGAGTTGGAAAAAGGGTATTGTTCCGTATGTGACAAGCAATTTCAGGTTATGGATCGTGCCTCCTTGTTTTCGTTTAACAATACCGAAGGAGCTTGCCCTCATTGCACGGGTTTGGGAACGGTGTTAACATCCTCTAAAGAGCTATTGATTGAAAATCCGGAACATTCATTTGAAAACGGGGCTTTTTATAAACATAAATCGTTGAATTTTTATTCCGATCCTTTCGGACAATACATCGCAACTCTTAAAGCCGTGGGAGAAAGATATCAAATTGATTTTGCGACTACCGTAAATAATCTTTCGGATAAGGCAGTTGACATTGCACTGTTCGGTACCGGAGATGAGGAGTATGAGGTAACCTGGGATTTCAAAAGAAAAAACAGAACGGGAACTCATTCTTTTACCGGAAAATGGAAAGGCTTTGTTGAACTGCTGAAAGAAGAGTATCATCGAAAACACGCCAATGGTAAGGGTGACGACCTGCTGGCTTTTTTAACGGAAAAATCCTGTCCGGTATGTGACGGACAAAGGTTCAACAAGGAGGTGCTTTCCGTTACCTTTGCAGGAATGAACATTCATCAGCTTGCGGAAAAAAGCATTGCGGAAACCGTTAAATTTTTCGGGAAAGTAAAGAATGAGCCGGAGTCTTTGGGTTTGCAAAAGGACTTCGGAAAGCAAAACAGGCAAATGATTGATGATATATTGGAAAGGGCTGTGGCAATCCAAAGTCTCGGGCTTCCTTATCTGAACATAAACCGGCAATCGAAAACTTTGTCGGGCGGTGAACTGCAAAGGTCGTTGCTAAGCACTCATCTGAAAGGAGGTCTGACGGGAATAACGTACATTCTTGACGAACCGAGTACGGGACTTCATCCGTCGGATGCCGAAAAGTTGAATGAAAATATCCGGAAGCTTGTATCCGAAGGAAATACCGTTGTCACTGTCGAGCATAATCCTGAAATAATTAATTCGGGTGATTATATTTTAGAACTTGGTCCGGGCGCAGGACAAAACGGCGGACAAATAATCGCTAAAGGAACCGTAAATGAAATCGTGGAAAATCCGGAATCCCAAATAGGAAAATATCTGAACCGGAAGTTGCCGTTAAAACAAGAAAACGGCAATATTCCCGACAGGATAATAATAAATGGGGCTAATGCTCATAATCTGAAGGATGTTGACATTATTCTGGATGTCAATAGGTTGAATGTTATTACCGGAGTTTCCGGAAGTGGTAAAAGCTCTCTTGTCAGAGATGTTTTGCTTGCTTCTTTCAGGATGAAAGGTTTCGTGAATTGCAGAAGTATTTCGGGTTTGGAACGTGTGAGTGATATGGTTGCGGTTGATAAAACTCCTTTGGCAGGTAGTTCGATGAGTACTCCGGCAACCTTTACGGGCACTTTTGATGAAATCAGGAAGCAATTTGCAGCTACTGCCGAAGCAAAAAATAGGAAGCTGAAAGCAGGTGATTTTTCCTTTAACGGCAAATCGGGGCAATGTCCTGTTTGCAAAGGCGCGGGAGAGATAAAGGTAAGTCTTGATTTTATCAGTGATGTTACAAAAGTGTGTGAAAACTGTAACGGAAAAAGATATCAGCCCGATATTCTGAAAATAAAATTCAGGGGTAAAAATATATATGATGTCCTGGAAATGAGCGTAGATGAAGCTTTGGATTTCTTTCAGGATATTCCGAAGATATATAATCCGCTTACGGTTTTGAGCGAGACTGGATTGGGATACTTAAAACTGGGGCAATCGTCGGCAACACTGTCGGGAGGCGAGGCACAGCGGCTGAAAATTGTGAGGGAAGTCATCCGCGGCAATCCTGAAAATGCTCTTTTTATTTTCGATGAACCGTCACGCGGTCTTCATCCCGATGATCTTTTACACTTGCAGAAACTGTTTGATAAACTTATTCAAAAGGGAAATACGGTTGTGGTTGTTGAACATAATCCGGTCGTTATTGTTACGGGTGATCGTATAATTGACCTTGGACCCGAAGGAGGAGACAGGGGAGGAGAGGTCGTTTTTCAGGGCGGTTTGAAGGGACTTGTCGAGTGTGAATCTTCCGTAACCGGAAAGTTTCTGGCTTCTTCGGTCTTTTGAATTTTACAAAAGTTTAATGTACATTTGTTCACCGATTAAAGATAGCTTGTTATGATCATTATTTATATTATTGCCGGAATCGTTTTGCTGATGTTGATTCTGTTCGGACTGATGATAAGGGGATACGGTAATTCTCCCAGACCTCATAAGGTTTCGCCTGGCACTTTCGACATAGCTTGCCAGGAGGTGCGATTTCCCACAAAGAACAACCGTATGCTGTACGGCTGGTGGATGCCTGCAAATTCAAAATGTGAAAAAGGAAGTCCCACAATTATTATGGTGCACGGCTGGAACAGGAATCTTGAGCGCTATGTCCCGTATATCAAGCGTTTGCAGGGAAAGGGATATAACCTGTTTGCCTTTGATTCGAGGAACCATGGCAGTAGCGACAAAGACGGCTATTCCTCTATGCTGAAGTTTGCGGAAGATATTTTTGCGGCAATAAATTTTTCGGTTAAACAACCGTGTGTTGATAAAAATAAAACAAGCGTAATAGGTCTGTCAATAGGAGGAGCGGCAACTATTTACGCTTCCGCTCAAGACAAAAGAATTAAAAAAGCAATTGCAATCGGTGCTTTTGCTCATCCCTACGATCTTATGTTTGCCGAATTCAGGAAAAGAAAGGTTCCCTCTTTTCTTACAAAATGGTTTCTCAATTATGTGCAATTCAGGATTAGCACATCATTCAACGAAATAGCACCCGTTAATAATATTAAAAATTCCAAAGCCGAAATACTTCTTATTCACGGTACAGACGATAATGTTGTTCCGTATGAAGATGCTGTCAAACTGAAAAATGCCGCCGGAAATGCAAAAGTGAAACTTTTGACCCTCAACGGAAGCGGGCATTCCGATTGCCACGAGCATCCCGAATTTTGGGAAAATGTTGAAAGCTTTTTAAAGTATTAGACCGTTCCCTTTTCTATTTCTTTATCTCAATATCCTTAATATCAGTCATTTTAAGCAATTTGTCGTCGCTGTATCCGTTGAATTCTTTGAGAACATAGTTTATAACTGCCAATGCGTCCTCTTTGGTAGTGACCTGTGCGGGCATAGGCACTTTGTAAACGGCACCGTTGACCGTCATCTCTTCGTTGGAGCCGTTAAGAACCTGATGGATTCCCCTTTTCGGATCGGCTTTAAGATAATCGGAATTTTTCAACGGAGGAAAGGCTCCTGCCAGTCCGTTTCCGTCAGCCTGATGACAAGCCACACATTTTTCCTTGAAAATTTTCTCTCCAGCCGTCATTTGTGCTTTAATAGAAACATCCTGTTGGAAGGGAACCGTTACAACTTTCGTTTGTGTTGATTTTTCAACCCTTACCGGACCGTTTGTGAATGATAGCAGCATAGCCGAAAGTCCGGTGATAACCGTAAATAATGCGAGTTTTTTCATATTACTTTGTTTTTGATTTTTTGCAAAAGTAAGAACATTTTTCTTTGCACGGTCATTTTGTCACATTTTTATTATTGGCATTAGCTTTGCTTTGCCTCCGGTCTGGTTAATAACATAAAAATTTGAGATATGCAAAAAGGAACGATTAATGTACAAACCGAGAACATTTTTCCCATAATAAAGAAGTTTTTATACTCCGATCACGAGATATTTCTCAGGGAGTTGATATCCAATGCCGTTGACGCAACTCAAAAACTCAAAACCCTTGCTTCAATGGGTAAATTCAAGGGTGAATTGGGCGATTTGACAATAAAAGTTGAGCTTGATAAGAAAAAGGGTACTTTAAAGGTCATTGACCGTGGTATAGGAATGACTGCCGATGAGGTGGATAAATACATCAATCAAATAGCTCTTTCAAGTGCCGAGGAGTTTGTGAAGAAATATAAAGGGAAATCGGAAGAAGACAAAAACGCTTTGATAGGCCATTTCGGTCTTGGATTCTATTCGGCATTTATGGTCTCGGATAAGGTTGAAATTCTGACTAAAACATATAAAAAAGGCGGCGCTACCAAAGCCGTGAGATGGGAGTGCGACGGAAGTCCCAATTATACCATTGAGGAAATTGATAAGAAGGAGAGGGGCACGGAGATAGTGCTTCATATATCTGACGATTCCAAGGAATTTCTTGAAGAATATAAAATTCTGGAATTGTTGAAAAAGTATTCCAAATTCCTTCCGGTACCGATACAATTCGGGTTTGAGGATGTTCAGGAAAAAACGGGCAAAAAGGATAAAGACGGAAACGACGAATATAAAACGGTTAAAAAGCCGAGAATAATCAACAATACCGTCCCTGCCTGGACAAAGAAACCCTCGGAACTTAAAGATGAGGATTACAAAGCTTTTTATCACGAGCTGTATCCTTTGAATTTTGAAGACCCGCTCTTCTGGATACATCTTAATGTTGATTATCCGTTCAAGCTTACGGGTATTTTGTATTTCCCGAAAGTGAAGAAAAATATTGAGGTTCAGCGTGATAAAATACAGCTTTACAGCAATCAGGTGTTTGTCACCGATTCGGTTGAGGGTATTGTCCCCGACTTTTTAACGCTTTTACACGGAGTTCTGGATTCACCGGATATCCCTCTGAACGTTTCGAGAAGCTTCCTCCAAAGCGACTCCAACGTGAAAAAGATATCCAATCATATAATGAAAAAGGTTTCCGACAAGCTGGAGGAGATTTTCAAAAATAACCGTGAGGATTTTGAAAAGAAATGGGACGATATTAAGGTCTTTATCCAGTACGGAATGATCTCTGAACCAAAATTCTATGAGCGTGCCGAAAAGTTTTATCTCTTTAAAAACATTGAAGGTAAATACTTTACCTTTGAGGAATATAAGAAGCATATTGAGAAACTTCAAACCGACAAGGATAAAAAACTTGTTTACCTCTACACAACCAATGCCGATGAGCAACATGCATACATTGAGGCTGCAAAGGAGAAGGGATACGATGTTTTGGAAATGGACGGCGTTCTAGACAATCACTTTGTGAACACTCTTGAACAAAAATTTGAAAACTCCACATTTGCAAGGGTGGATGCCGATATTATTGACAAAATTATTAATAAGGAAGATAAGCAACCGTCAAAATTATCGGAAAAAGAACAGGAAAAACTGAAGCCTGTGTTTGAAAAAATCGTTGGAAGCGAGCATTATACCGTGATCTTTGAAAATCTTAGTGAGAAAGATATGCCGGTACTCATTACGCAGCCGGAGTTTATGCGCCGTATGAAGGATATGTCGAAACTCGGAGGCGGTATGGACTATATGGGTACAATGCCCGATGCTTATAACCTTGTCGTAAACACAAATCATCCGGTTATCAGTGATATTTTGAACGAGAAAGATGAGGAGAAACAGCAATCACTTGCAAAAGAGGTTACCGATCTTGCCAAACTTTCTCAAAATCTGCTTAAAGGGCAGGAACTGACCGATTTTATTAAGAGAAGCGTTGAACTGATAGGAAAATAGACTGTAGGGAATTGGAAAGAAAACGGGTTTGCTATTTTGCAAACCCGTTTTTTTTTACAAAAGTTTGCAATCTGCTTCTCCGATTCGGATTATAAATCCTATAAATATTAAATTCCGGATTCGGAGATGCTGAATAGCACGGGAGGTCATGCCTTCACTTTGTTTTGCCGGATAAATTTGAGAGGGTTTTCGATAGGCTAAAAGCCTGTCGGCGCTCTACTCGATTACCCACGTAATTATTTGATTTCATTGGCTTTATCTTCATTTCAAATTTATTTATTCCTCCGTTAAATTTGTATTCTTTAGGAAAATCATTTGTAAACTCAAATATTAACAAAATTACTTGCATTATTTTGTGTTGTGTAGCGTATTTATTTGACTATTAATTTTCTAATTCCTATTAAATTTTCATCCGTTCTTATTTTTACAAAATAAATTCCCGAATTTAATCTGTCTTTATTAATGATAATAGATTGATTGTTAAAATAATTTTTTTGTCTTACTAACTGACCTTGAATGTTAAAAATACTAAGTTCGATTTCATTATAACTATTCATTTCAATAATAGCAGTTGCATTCATAGGGTTTGGTGAAATCTTAAATTTCAAAGACTTTATATCGTTAATTCCACCATCTAAGGCAACAGAATACAATTTAATATTATCAATCATCCATCCTTCTTTATTGTTTTCAATATTGTCTGAAATAAAATTAAATCTTACAACCATTGTGTCATAAATAGTATCCATATTATTTTTCGCGGGTATATAATGCCACGAAAACATTGTCGTTATCCAACCATTTGAATGACCGGAAAAACCGAATTCTCCATTGTACAAAGTATCGTAAAGATTATATAAATTTAAATTGTCAAGCGAAGGTGTAGCCTGTTCATATACAGTGTCATTTATTATATTCATCCAAGTCAATCCTTGATCATACGAAACTGTTATAAAGCCACCATCTTTTAAAGTATCTGTATCAAATTTGTGTTTTATTTCAATAAAAATATCACCGGGATAATAATCGTTGTAATTAAACGCTCCTATTTTTAAGTCGAAATAAGAATAATTATTTAAGGGGTAAAAATTTAGAGTGTCGGTTACAATTGCATTGTTTACTGAATATGCACTGTCAAAGAATGTTTTGTTAGGTTCTCCGATTTGCCAAATATTTTGACTTGAAGTATCAATTACTAAATATTCGTATGGTTCTTCAAAAGTGATTGTATCCAATACAAATTCCGTCAATTGAGCAAATGACTGTAAAGTGGTCAATGAAATTGTTAAGAGTAAAAATAAATTCTTCATAGTTCTAATTTTTCGTTTTTAATTATATGCTACACAACGTTTTAAATATGTAGTGCGGGTTTTTGAAGCACTTCTTTTTAAATTTATTACCGATTTTTATTTTTAGCACACACTTTCTATTTACCACTTTCACCCGCATTACGAATAGCTTTTGTTGAACTAAACTCCGGTAAACCTACGTAGCTTTTTTTGCTGTTTGCCGGGGTTTAAAATTCAACAGCGGGCATTCAAACCACGAGCAATGATTATCTTGCCCGGTTTATTAATCCTCAAC
>JALSSR010000191.1 GCA_026984135.1 Bacteroidales bacterium | reverse complement strand
TATTAACAAAATTAAAGTTATTAACAAAGAAAAAAAGTAACAAAAAAAGAAATTGTTACAACATCATTATATTTTCAAAGAACTCTATTTTTTTATTTTGCAAATCTAAAGGGTGCGTTTGGCATTTCAAAGCACTTAATTTTCGGTTTTGCACTATGTTTATTTATTGCTATCATCTTGAATTTTAGCACTATCTGCCAAATGCACTATATTTTTTGTTAGCAACTGGGCTTTCTTCTTTTATTTTATGATTAATAGTTTTTTTCTAATTTTTTTGTTATTAATTTCAACTTCTACTAAATACATTCCATTTGGGAAACCTGTCAAGTCAATAGCTTTATTTGCTGATTTTGTGTCTAATGTTTTTTGTCCTATTTGATTATAAATTGTTAGTTTTTCAATTTTTAGGTAATCTCTAATTGAAATATTTAAAATATTCTTTGTTGGATTTGGGTAAATTGTAATATTAGGATTATTCGATTGTGATAGTATTGATAAAGGATTTGGCTCCGATAATGGATTTCCTAAAAGCCAATCTGTTGCTGTCCATAAAAAATTCCAGTCAGAACCATTATCGTCAAGCTCTTCCGCAACATTGACACCATCTCTATTGCTATCTTCTTCTATTTCAGGATGTGGGCTAATAAGCAAAACCCTGCCATCTCCATAAGTTAATTTTATTATTGCAGGTTTATTATAAAATCCATCAAAGGTTGCAATTGTATCTATATTTGTACTTGTATAAGCATTAAAAACAGTGCCTCCCCAGTATAGCATATCTTCGTTTTCCGGTTCAAATTGGTTTATTTCGTCGTCAAGGTTCATGGATAGAGTTGTCATAGTATAATCAGGCCAAACAGCTAGTTCATCAATTGGACCAATTGCCTCACCCTGAAACAAATCTAACGGATAATCAATTTCAATTCCTTGCCATATCAATTTATCACAAGCAAATTCTGCTCCCGCACACATGCCGATATATGCACCATTATCTAAAATTAAGTCTTGAATGTGTAGTATTCCTGTTGAATTAATATCGGCATTATAATAATCTGCATCTCCGCCAGGGAAGTATATCGCTGTGTAAAAATCTTTTAAAACTATTGTATTAATATCTTGTGCGGTAACTCGATTATGCGTTACTCCTTTCCAGTCCAAAAAATGTTCAAATGCGACAACACCATCTTCCCAAGCACCAACATCTCCATCATGATAGATTGCAAAGTCATACTGTCCTTGTGCAAATATTGATTGTGTAATAAATACTAAAAAAAATATCTTTTTCATCATTCCTTAAAATTATTGTGTATTCTTTTGTCAGCCTTGTTGCTAACGTGTGGGCTATGAAGCGGGGCGGTTAAATTGTGGCAAAATTTCGGTGCACGGCAATAATAGTTTACTGCCCGGAAGCTTGCTTTACGATTTCCGCCCGCCATGCTTTATTAGCCTTTGTTACCAGCTGTGTTTTTTCATTCTTTAAATTGCCAATTTATAAATGGTAGAGATCGTTTACCATTTTTGTTCCAAAGTCCAATTTGGATCCCCTTCAAAGTCGTTGTCTTATTAATTAATCCAATTTGAATTCCTTTCACTTTTGTTGCGGAATTATATAGACCTGCAATACTAACTCCATTTAATAAATAGCAAGTATTTGTTAATGTCGAAAATGAAAAACCATTTATTCTACCTATACTAGTTGTAAGTAATGTTATATTTAACCCATTAACTGTGGAAATCTCATTAACTGTACCAGGTAAGCTAAAATTAAAACCATTTACAGTCAAGCCATAATAATTCTTTCTCTTCTCACTTAAGTAATATTCAATACTGTCTCGATAAGGGACTGTAAAACCTCCTCTTGCATATATAAAGAATATTACTGGGTTAATCTCAATGTTAAGTCCATTAACCTCTATACTATCTTTATAATATCTCGTATTTTCAGCCCATGCTCCAATTGCCAATCCATTTATTTGGTCAGACTCACTTGGAGTATAATAAATGAAGTTTCTTTTTTTATATGTTTTTTTAGTTTTATCTTGATTCTGGAATTCTTGTCCAAATATATAGTTGACTAATAAAATAAATCCAATGGTAATTATCTGTTTCATAAATGTTCAGTTTTCAACATTCCAACTAACGTCAAAATTAGTAATTAATAATCAGCAACTTACGAAATCTCATTTTTTCCATATTTCCAATAAATTTTCACTTTCTGAATTTTGATATTAGCGAAAATATTCATCGATATTTTTCATCAAAGCCCAATTGCTGGTAACTACCGAATATCCACCACCAATGGTGCGCATATTCCGCTTATATTATAACCTTTACTTTTAATAATCGCTTGATTTTTAGCATTATATATTAAATGAATAATTTCCATATTTTGTGTTTCATTGGTCGAGGCTTCAAAGATAATAACTTTTTTCATTTCTCCAATCATATTTTTAACAAATCTCCCGGACTTTTTATATTGCCTATATTTTTTGTGCTTACGTGGGTATATATTTCCGTGGTCTTACTGCTTTTATGCCCAAGCAACTCTTGTATATAGCGTATATCAACGCCCTGTTCAAGCAAATGAGTGGCGAAACTGTGACGCAGGATATGCGGCCCGCCCTTTTTAGGTAATCCCGCTTTACGAACCACTCTGTTGAATATTTTACGAATACTTGTTGCGGAATATTGCTGACCGTATTGCCCCTCAAACAAATAATTTTTCGGATCGTATTCTCCGATATAATCCGATAATATACTACAAACTGTATCGGACAGTATTGAATACCTGTCCTTATTCCCTTTTGCTCTTCTCACAAATACAAGTTTTCTGTCAAATTGGATGTCTTCTTTTTGCATTCTTATCAATTCACTAATACGAAGCCCTGATGAATACAAATTTTGCTATGAATACGGCTATTTTCAGATTGACGACGAGAAAGTTTTAATAATTAACCGGCAGCCATATATGGATTAATGCAACTCAACCTGTTACCCTTGTGCCTATCGAATTTCAATGATATTTCAGGTTTCGTTGTCAAAATATTTTGTTTCGGACAGGCAGATGTAAAATTTTTTTATTTCCCGGCAAAGCCGGTATATAAAGCGGCTCCAAAATAATTTGTATTGCCGGCCACTGCTTATAAGCATTCGGTCAGGTGTACAAGCCTTTGGCGACTAATGGTATTTTGGTTACTTTATTTATCCCAGCAATTCCTTAACAATTCCGGCAACAATTTTATTATCGGCTTTTCCCGCCAGTTTTTTACTTGCCATTCCCATTGTTCGTCCCATATCCTTCATTGAGGAGGCTCCTGTCTCGGCGATTATTTCCCGGACAGCCTTTCTGATATCCTCTTCACTCATCTGCTCGGGAAGATATTTCTCAATAACCTTCATCTGGAATATCTCTTCCTCCACGAGGTCGTTGCGGCCTTGCTCCTTGTAAAGTTCAGCCGATTCCCGGCGTTGTTTGACAAGCTTTTGCAAAATTTTCATTTCGGCATCTTCGGCAACTTCCCCGCCGGTTCCTTTATCTGTTTTTGCAAGGAGGATAGCTGCCTTTACCGCTCTTAAAGCTTCCAAAGTCTTTTTGTCTTTGGCAAGCATTGCCGACTTAATATCCCGGTTTATTGTGTTCTCAAGACTCATTTTATGAATATTTTAATCAACATTATCATGCAGGTATGAGTTGTTTTCCTTTAGTTCCGGATTGTGATTTTCATCCTCACCAAGAGTGTAGCGTGCCGCAACAGATTCCGAGGAGGGGGTAACATCCGACAGTTCTACATTTCTTCTTTTGTAAGCCGGAACATTTTCCATCTCTTCAATTTCCTCATTCGACCTCAGTTTGATACTAAGATCTTTCAATCTTCTGATTCTTTCCTTAGCCTTTTTTTCAATATCGCTCTGTTCCAAATCCCCGGCATAGTTTGTTTTCCTAACTATTGTATCGGGATTTATTGGCTTGAAAACTTTAGGCTCCGGTTTCTCAACCTTTGTTTCGTTCATAACTGCCGGCTCAACGGAACCGGCCGGTTTCACATCAATTTTCTCCTCTGTAAAAGAGAATTCCAAAGTCTTGTTCTCCGCTTTGGAATTCTCAGCATTCAAAACTTCCTTTTCTTCTTCTTTCTTAGGAGTAATAAGTGTAATTTCGTTTATAGGCTCCGTAATCCTTGGCCTTTCACTCTTTTCTTCTTTTTTTGTGTTCAGAGGAATGATCTTTCTCTTTGCCGGTCTTCTCAATATTCCGGGGTCTTCATCACTTTTGAAACCCGTAGCCACAAGTGTTATGCTAATCTTATTTTCAAGTGATTCGTCTTTTCCGTTACCCCATATAATCTCTGCGCTTTGACCGGCCTCTTCCTGGATATAGTCTGTGATATCCGAAACCTCATCCATTGTAATCTCTTCATTTCCGGAAGAAATGTAGAGTAAGATATCACTCGCACCTTTTATATTGTTATCGTTAAGAAGAGGTGAAGAAAGAGCCTCTTCCACGGCTTTGATAGCTCTGTTTTCACCTTCGGCGGTTGCAGAACCCATTATTGCGGTACCACTGTTTTCCATTACTGTCTTAACATCCTCAAAATCAACGTTTATATAGCCCGTAACGGTAATTATTTCGGCTATACCCTTGGAGGCAACGGATAGTATATTGTCTGCTTTTTGGAAGGCTTCCGAGAGCTTCAGGTCACCATGAAGGTCACGAAGTTTGTCGTTGCATATCAAAAGGAGAGTGTCAACATTTTGCTTTAGTTCTTCTATTCCGGCTTCAGCCTGCATTTTTCTCTTTCTTCCTTCAAATGAGAACGGTATTGTAACAATTCCGACGGTCAAAATGCCCATTTCTTTGGCAACCTTGGCAATAACAGGAGCAGCACCCGTACCTGTACCACCGCCCATTCCGGCGGTAATAAATACCATTTTGGTATTTTTTTCAAGTATATGTTTCAGGTCTTCTATATTCTCAGTAGCCGCCTCTTTACCCACTTCGGGAATGGAACCGGCACCGAGTCCCTTTTCACCAAGTTGAATTTTCATCGGAACGGGACTTGCCTCGAGAGCCTGCGCATCGGTATTGCAGACTATAAAGTCAACACCTTTAATTCCCTGATTATACATATATGAAACGGCATTGCTTCCGCCGCCGCCAACTCCAATAACTTTTATTATTGCCGACTGGTTTTTCGGTAAGTCAAATTTAAGCATATTATCCATTATTTTTTTGGATTTAAAATTATATTTAAAACTGTTCAATTAGGTACATATATTTATTTTTTATTAACAAATTGAATGTTAATATTTATATGAGCTATGACAACCCGTCCTTTTCAAAGAAATCCTGGATTTTTTTAAGAAAACTGACAGGTTTATTAACGGTATCGCTCTCGGTCTCTTCCTCTTTTTCCTTTACTTCCTCTTCAACTTCGCGGGTTTCCTCCATTTTCAGATAATTCTCTTTTTCTTTGTTATATCTGTCCATCCCTTCAATAACAAGTCCGATACTCGTGGCATACATGGGACTTGCAAGTTCTTCCGGAACGTCTTTTGCAAGGTGCTCATTGGGATATCCTATTCTGGTATCCATTCCCGTTATGAATTCGGTGAGCTGCGGCAGATGCTTTAACAATGCTCCTCCTCCGGTAAGTACAATACCGGCGATCAACTTTTTCTCGTAACCTGAATTTTTTATTTCATAATAGATATGTTCGACTATCTCCTCCATTCTTGCCTGAATGATGCTTGCCAGGTTCTTCAGGCTTATCTCTTTCGGAGGCCTTCCGCGCAGGCCGGGAATAGCTACGATCTCGTCATCACGGTTTTCGCTTGCGAGTGAAGATCCGAACTTCACTTTCAATTCCTCGGCATGTTTTCTGATTATGGTGCAACCCTCTTTTACATCCTCGGTAATGACATCACCGCCAAAAGGAATTACTGCCGTATGCCTGATAATGCCATCCTGAAAAATGGCAATATCCGTTGTGCCGCCTCCGATATCAACAAGTACCACACCTGCTTCCTTTTCCTCTTCACTCAGAACCGCCTGTGCCGAAGCAATGGGTTCAAGTATAAGGTCAACAACTTCAAGACCTCCTTTTGTGACGCATTTGTAAATGTTTTTAGCTGCCGTTGTTTGACCGATAATAATATGGAAGTTTGCTTCGAGACTATTTCCGAGCATACCCACAGGCTCTTTGATACCCTGCTCATTATCAATGATATATTCCTGAGGAATAACATCAATGATTTCTTCACCCGGACTCATATTCAGGTTATACATATTGTTTAAAAGCCTGTCAACGTCGTGCTGACTGATTTCGTCCTCGTAGTTTTCGCGGATTATTCCTCCTCGATGCTGCAGGCTTTTGATGTGCTGCCCTGCAATCCCGACATTGACATACTTGATGTCAACCCCCGACTTTTTGGAGGCTTCGTCAATAGCAATAAGAATGGAGTTTACCGTGTTTTCAATGTTTGAGACAACACCCCGTTTCACTCCTATTGACTCTGTCCGGCCATGTCCGAGAATTTCAATTTTGCCATGTTCATTTTTTCTGCCGACTATTGCAGCGATTTTAGTTGTTCCTATGTCTAACCCGACGATGATATCTGATGTTTTCATCTGTTAATTTATTGATTGATACTTCTTTTGCTTCTTTTATACTTTCCGTTATCTTGAGCAAACCACCTGGTTCTCATATTTCAAATTTATAACTTTATATTTATCCCATCCCGTTTTGCTTAACCCTTCTTTATAAAAAACGTAAAGCTTGTCAAACTTCTTTTCCATATTGTCCGTCTTGCCAAAGAGGATGATATGTCTTCCCACCTTAGGTACTAATTCAAACTCCGAACTTTTGTTCACATATATTTGCTCAATCTGTGCTCTCAAAAAATCATCCTTGTTTATATATGTTGCCAACAGATAAATTTCCTGCAAAACCGACGGATTACTAATGTTCCTCTCCCGGAAATCGTCATAACCATATAATTTTATAGTATCGTTAAGCGATGCCCCGATATTTCCGTTGGCAACAATAACCCTTGATGAGTATTCTTTTCCAAGGGGGAAAGGTATCCCTTCCCGGTCAATATAAAAACTTTGATTTTTCCTGTTTATTATCCTTACCACCGGCTTTCGCTGTGTGATATTTATTTCGACATTTCCTCCCAGTGTTGTGTAAACATCACCTTTTGCCACATATTTTATTTCATTTACAACTCTTTCAATTTTTTCAAGGTCAATATCCTTTATCCTTTTACCGAGAAGCGAATCATAAGACTCGTAAACCTTACCTTTAATATCGTCAACGGTTATTAACGGGTCGGCGCCGTCGTAATCAATATTGACCTCAAACTTTTTACAAACGGTTTTTTTCTTTTCAATATTTATGAAACCACCAAGCACAATTATCCCAGCTATAATAAGTATCCAGAGTATGGTTTTGAATCTGTTTTTCATTTTGCAAGATAGTTTTCAGTTAAAAAATCCTTTATCGGGCTTACAAGTCTGTCAATATCGCCGGCACCCAGAGTTATCAGAATATCAAATTCAAATCCGGAAAGTTTTCCGGGCAAATCCGATTTTGAAAATATCACTTTGTTTTCATTTTTCATTTTATTAAAAATCAAACCCGAAGAAACCCCGTCAACAGGCATTTCACGTGCCGGATATATTGGCAAAAGTATGACCTCATCCGCAACATCCAAACTCTCGGCAAAACCATCGGCAAAATCCCTGGTTCTGGAATATAAGTGAGGCTGGAAAATTGCCAGCACTTTTTTCCCGGGATAAAGACTCTTTACGGAGTCCAGCACGGCATGTATTTCAGCCGGATGATGCGCATAATCATCAATAAACACCAGCTCATTTGATTGTATCTGATATTCAAATCTACGTTTAATGCCTTCAAACTCAGGAAGTGCCTTTCTTAATTCGTCGGCTTCCGCGCCATTAAGAATAGCAGCTGCAAGGGCGGCTACCGAGTTTTCAAGATTCAACAACCCGGGTATTCCGGGAGAAAGGTCATTAATCGTTTCGTTGGGGATTACCAGATCAAAAATATATCTATCCTCCGACAACCTGATATTTGTTGCAAAGAAATCAGATTTTTCAGTAAGAGAATAGGTATAGACTTTGTGATTATCTGTCTCCGAAGTTAAATCCACTCCTTTTTTAATTAAAAGAGTACCTCCAGGATTTATTCCTTGTATGAACTCCGAGAAAGATTGGATAAGATTGTTTTTATTGTTGTATATATCAAGATGGTCGGCATCTGCCGAGGTTATCACTGCAAACTCGGGATGAATATGCAGGAATGACCTGTCAAACTCATCTGCCTCGGTTACCAATAGCCCGGATTTATCCGAAAGTAAAACATTGGAATTGAAATTTTTCGATATCCCTCCCAATATTGCATTGCAGGATTTACCGGAATTATGTAATAGCCAGGCAATCATCGTTGAAACCGTGGTTTTTCCATGAGTACCCGCCACGGCAATAGTTTTATACTCAGTAGAAAGCTCGCCAAGTATTTCGGCACGCTTCACAACAGGAATATCTTTTGAAATTATAAATTTATATTCATTCAGTGTCTTCGGCACGGCAGGGGTATATATGACAAGGTCAATGTTTTCGGGAATTAGCTGCGGATTATCATCAAAGTGTATCTCAATACCTTCCGATTGCAATTGGTCAGTTAAAGGAGAGGAGGTACGGTCGTAGCCCGAGACCTTAACTCCTTTAGACTGAAAATAGCGGGCAAGAGCACTCATTCCGATACCACCTATCCCAAGAAAGTAGATATTTCTCAGTTCCTTTGATAATATGCCGTTTTTCCGTTTCACTATTTTTTATTAATTTATCATTTTACCATTTTACCAAGTTCCCAAACCTGCAAGGTTCATCTTTCGAACAGGCTTTCACGCAAACCTTACAGGATTGGCCTTACCACTTTACCGTTTTAACCATTTTACCATCTTACCAATTTCCCAAACCTGCAAGGTTCATCTTTCGCACAGGCTTTCACACAAACCTTACAGGATTGGCCTTATCACTTTACCGATTTTACCATTTTACCATTTTACCATTTTACCAAACCTGCAAGGTTCATCTTTCGCACAGGCTTTCACGCAAACCTTACAGGATTGGCCTTACCACTTTAACAATTTAACCATTTTCCCAAATCTGCAAGGTTCATCTTTCGCACAGGCTTTCACGCAAACCTTACAGGATTGGCCTTATCACTTTACCGATTTTTCCATTTTATCATTTTACCATTTTACCAAGTTCCCAAACCTGCAAGGTTCATCTTTCGCACAGGCTTTCACGCAAACCTTACAGGATTGGCCTTACCCGTTTAAATATCTATTTAACTTATTTGTTCTTTCATTAAGAACCCTGTTTAGTCGTTCCTTTTCCGTTTCGTTTATAAAATAATCAGGGTCCGATTTCAACATATCATCAATATGGGTTGAAAGAGTTCTTTTAAGACTTTCAATCCGCTTTGCCAGTTTCTCCTGTGAAGAACTGTTCCACCCGTCCAATATCCCTGACAATTTCTCAGTTAATTCCAGAGAACTAAGATATGCGTCCAATGTTCTGTTATTTATCATAATTCATCAATTTTAATAATTCGTCTGTAATTTTTTCAGCAGCATCCTTAATTGCCAGCTTTTTCAAATTTGTCATCAATTCCGTCTGTTTCCGTTCATCATTGGATAAGTCAATGACAACCGAAGCAAGACTCTCCATAACATCTTTGTTTTCAACCATCAGTGCAGCGTCTTTTTCAACCAAAGCCATTGCATTTTTTGTTTGGTGGTCTTCGGCAGCTGTCGGTAGCGGAACAAAGATTGTTGGTTTTGCAACATTAGCTATCTCGGAGATGGCTATTGCCCCTGCTCTTGAGACTATCACATCGGAAAGGGCATAAGCAAAATCCATTTTTTCAATAAAAGAAGTCACCTTCACTCCCTTTCCTGAATACGGCTTTGCTGCTTTAACCGCATTCGGATAAAAATAGTCACCGGTTTGCCACAAAACCTGAAGCCCTTCATCTATAAGCTTATATAATGTTTTCGCAATGGCTTTATTAACGGCAAGTGCACCCAGACTCCCTCCAACGATAAACAAGGTCTTTTTATCTGCATCCAGTCCGAAGTGTTTTGCCGCCTCTTTGCGTTTTCCTTCAATTTGTATTACCTCGGTTCTTACCGGATTGCCTGTCAAAATAATTTTTTCTTTAGGGAAAAACCTGTCCATACCTTCGTAAGCAACACAAATTTTATCAACTCTTTTGGCAAGCAACTTATTTGTGATTCCGGGATAAGAATTTTGTTCCTGAATAAGAGTGGGAATCCTTTTATTGGAGGCGACCCGCAATGTCGGTCCGCTTGCAAAGCCTCCAAAACCGGCAACAGCATCAGGCTTAAACTTCCTTATTATCTTTCCTGCATTGTAAAGACTTGTGATAACCTTAAAAGGGAACGAAAGATTTTTAAGTGTCATACTTCTTTGCAAACCACTTATCCACAAGCCCTCAATCGGATAACCTGCGGCAGGGACCCTTTTCATCTCCATTTTATCCTTAGCTCCGACAAACAGAATATCAACCTCTTCCAACCTATTTTTCAGAATGTTGGCGACAGCTACAGCCGGGAAGATGTGACCTCCCGTACCACCGGCACTGATGATGACATTATATTTACGCTGTTGCGAGGCTTTCTGCATTTTTATTCGATTTATCTATTTCTTTACTAACACTTAAAATTATACCTATTGAAATACTTGTGAACCAGATTGACGTCCCGCCCATACTAACAAGCGGAAGAGGTTGACCTGTAACCGGCAACAGATTAACAGCCACAGCCATATTTATCATTGCCTGAAATACAAGGCTAAATGCGACACCAATAGTTAGAAAGGCGCCAAAATTATTAGGGGCTTTAGTTACGATTTTTACCGCCCTGAAAAGTAAAATCAGATATAGCAACACAAGTAAAACACCTCCGATAAGTCCGTATTCTTCAATAATAAACGCATATATAAAATCCGAATACGGATGCGGCAGGAAGTAACGTTGCTCGCTGTTTCCTGGCATCTTGCCAATTATACCGCCTGATGCCACTGCTATTTTAGCCTGTTCCACCTGATAGTTATCGTCACTATTACCGGTATTGAAATTTTCAACCCTGCTTATCCAAGTTCCGACACGCGGAAGTAAATCGGGATATGATTTAGCTATCATAACCATCAACAACATCACAACCACACCAATTCCAATCATTGAGATAATATGTTTCAAACTAATCCTTCCAATGAAAAGCAATACCAGACTTGTTGTAAAAAGAATGGCTGCCGTCGAAAAGTTAGCCGGAAGAATAAGGAAGCAAACTATCAATATGGGAATCATTATCGGCAAAAAGGAGGATTTGAAATCTTTGATCTTATCCTGTCTTTTGGTCAGCATCCGTGCCAGATACATTATTAATGTAAGCTTTGCAAGGTCGGAAGTCTGGAATGTAAATCCGAAAGGTAACGGCAATACTCTTTTTGCCTCATTCAGGTTCAGCCCCACAAACAGTGTTAACAAAAGAAGTGGAACGGCAATATATAATGCAATCTGAAAAATTCTGGAGAAATAAGTGTATTTAATCAGGTGGGCAAAATACATCAACAAAAAACCGAAGAGCAGAATGAAGAGATGCTTCATCATATAATACTCTGTGTTGCCACCCTGATATTTATACGCCAGTGAGCCCGTGGAACTGTAAACAGCCAGTATTGAAAATACGGATAGTATTATGACCACAAGCCAGATTACTTTATCACCTTTTATTTTACTTAAGAGATATTGCATTTATATTTTTAATTAAAGATTGCGTACTTCTTTTTTAAACCTTTCTCCTCTGTCTTCAAAGTTTTCAAAGAGGTCGAAACTGGCACAGGCAGGCGACAGAAGGACAATATCATCTTTTTCGCCGAGATGTAATCCGAAACGTACAGCCTCTTCCATTGATGTTGTCTCAACAATAATTTCCAAAATATCGCCAAAAGCCTCTTTTATTTTTGTGCAGTCTTTTCCAAGACATATAATCGCCTTAACCTTATTCTTTACAAGCTCTTTGAGAATGTCATAATCATTACCCTTATCCACACCACCGGCAATCCAGATTACCGGATTATTCATACTTTCGAGAGCAAACCACGCAGCATTGACATTCGTTGCCTTTGAGTCGTTGATGAACTCAACTCCATGAATTCTTGCTACAAACTCAAGCCTGTGTTCCACATTTTTAAAATCCGACAAACTCTGCTTAATAACTTCTTTGCTGATGCCGAAACATTTCGCAGCCACGCCGGCCGCCATTGAATTGTAAATGTTGTGTCTTCCTTGCAGTGCTAAATTTTCTATTGTCATTGTAAATATATTTGGTTTAATGTTGAATAAAATTTCATTTCCTTTAATAAATGCACCATCACCTTTCAACTCCTTTTGTGTTGAGAACGGAAACCGTCTTGCTTCTATCTTGCGTTTTTTTAGTTCGGATTCAATTACCGGATCATCAGCACAATAGATAAAAACATCATCAGCGGTTTGATTTTGAACTATCCTGAATTTGGAGCGTACATAGTTTTCAAATTTGTACTCGTATCTGTCAAGATGGTCCGGAGTTATGTTTGTCAAAACGGCTACATCCGCTTTAAAATCAAACATTCCGTCCAATTGAAAACTGCTTATTTCGAGCACATAATAGTCAAACTCATTTTCGGCAACCTGCCATGCAAAACTTCGCCCCACATTTCCTGCCAGTCCCACATTCAATCCGGCTTTATTCAAAATGTGCCAGGTTAGAAGAGTGGTTGTCGTTTTACCGTTGCTTCCGGTGATGCAAATTAATTTTGCGTTTGTATATCTTGCAGCAAATTCAATTTCAGAAATAACATCTATATTCTTGCTGTTCAGCTTATTAATGATTTGCACATTATCAGGAATTCCCGGACTTTTGATTACCTCATCGGCACTCAAAATAAGGCTTTCCGAATGTTTCCCTTCTTCAAAAGGAATTTCAGACTTGTAAAGAACGTTCTTGTATTTATCATTGATTTTGCCCCTGTCGGAGACAAAAACATCAAATCCTTCTTTTTTTGCCAGTATTGCGGAACCAACTCCGCTTTCTCCCGCTCCCAATATGACTATTCGTTTTTTCAAAATTCATTACCTCAGTTTTAATGTTATTATTGTTAAAACAGCCAGCATAATTCCCACAATATAAAAGCGTTGCACGATTTTAGGTTCGGCATAACCTTTAATCTGAAAGTGATGATGCAAAGGCGACATTTTGAAAATACGCCTTCCTTCACCGTATTTTTTCCTTGTATATTTGAACCAGCTTACCTGCATAATCACCGAAATACTTTCCATCAGGAAAATACCGCAGAGAATAGGTATCAAAAGTTCTTTTCTTATGAGTAATGCAAACACTGCTATGATGGCACCGATGGAAAGGCTTCCGGTATCGCCCATAAAAACCTGAGCCGGATAAGTGTTATACCAAAGAAAACCTATGGCAGCACCGACAAAGGCACTTATAAAAATTGTAAGTTCCCCCGTGTTTGGGATATACATTATATTAAGATAATCGGCAAAGATGATGTTACCCGACACCCATGCCAAAATTCCAAGCGTAGCCCCTATAATTGCCGATGTGCCTGTGGCAAGGCCGTCCATTCCGTCGGTGAGGTTCGCACCGTTTGATACGGCCGCAATAATAAAAATGACAAAAGGAATAAAAATCAGGAAAGCCCATTTTTCATAGCCCTCACCGAGAAATTTCAGCAGATTTGCATAATCGGCTTCATTATGTTTCATAAAGGGTATGGTTGTTTTTGTGGACTTTTTGGATTCCTCCGAAAATCTTTCGGAAGAAATACCTGCACGTGTCATCTCCCCTTTAACGGTAATGCCTGAAGTCTTTTCAGCGGGAATCTTTTCCCTGATCACCACACTGTCACTGAAGTACATTGTTGACCCTACCACCAATCCCAAAACAACCTGTCCGAGAATCTTGAACTTACCTGCAAGACCTTGCTTATTCTTTTTAAAAACTTTAATATAATCGTCAAGAAACCCGATGAGCCCCATCCACACGGTTGTAAAAAGCATCAGAATGATATATATATTGTCAAGTTTGGCAAAGAATAATGTGGGGATAAGGATAGCACCAAGAATTATGAGGCCACCCATCGTGGGAGTACCCTGTTTTTCTATCTGGCCTTCCAGACCAAGATCGCGGATTGTTTCGCCAACCTGCTTTTTATTCAGAAGACTGATCAACCTTTTTCCAAAAAGGAGCGAAATGACCAAAGATGTTATAACAGCCATAGCTGCCCTGAAAGAGATGTATTGGAATACACCTGCACCGGGGAAGTCATAAACATTGTCAAGCCAACTGAATAAATAGTAAAACATAGTTTCTAATTTCCATTAACATTCATTAGTAAAAACTCTCTTATCAACTCCTTGTCGTCGAAATGGTGCCTAACACCTTTTATCTCCTGATATTTTTCATGCCCTTTTCCCGCCACAAGAATTATATCGCCCGGCTTTGCCAGTGCACAAGCGGTTTTAATAGCCTCTCTCCTGTTTATAATTGAAAATACCTTCATATAATTTTCTCCTCCCACACCCTTTTCCATCTGCCTTACAATCTCTTCCGGGTCCTCCGAGCGGGGATTATCTGAAGTGAGGATCACCTTTGAGCTTTTAACAGCTGCAACTTCCGCCATAACAGGACGTTTGGCTTTATCTCTGTCACCACCGGCACCGACAACAGTTATCAATTCCTCATTTCCGGTTCTTATTGAGTTAATTGTGTCGAGTACATTTTTCAGTGCATCGGGAGTATGTGCATAGTCAACAATACCGTAAATATTATTTTGTGAGCGTATAAAATCAAATCTGCCCTCTACGGCTCCTTCGGTACTTAGGGTTGTTAGTATTTCCTGCTTATTTTCACCAAGGAGTATTGCAGAAGCATAAACCGCAAGCAGATTATAAACATTAAACCTGCCTACCAGTTTTGTCCAAAACTCTTCACCATCAATAACGAGTTGCATACCCTCAAAGCTGCTTTCGATAATTTTAGCTCTAAAATCAGCCGGACGACTAAGGCTGTATGTCTTGACTGCGGCCTTTGTATTTTGCATCATCACACGGCCGTTCTTATCATCAATATTGCTAAGGGCAAAAGCGGTATCATGCAATTCATCGAAAAATCTCTTTTTCACCCTCAGATATTCCTCAAAAGTCTTATGGTAATCGAGATGGTCGTGAGTAATATTTGTAAATACTCCTCCGGCAAAATGCAAACCGGCAATTCGGTTTTGGTCAATGGAGTGAGAACTTACCTCCATAAAACAATGGGAACAACCTTCATCAACCATCTGCTTTAAAAGTTTATTTATCTGAAGAGCATCTGGAGTAGTATGAGTAGCTCCAACGGTTTTTTCACCTATCCTGATTTTAATGGTTGAAAGCAAACCGGCATAATATCCCAACCCGGTATATAAATCATACAGTAATGTTGTAACGGTTGTTTTACCGTTTGTACCCGTCACACCAACCAGTTTAAGTTTTCTCGAAGGATTGCCGAAAAAGTTGGATGCCATAACACCAAAAGCCTCACTGCTGTTTTTAACTTTAATATAAGTAATACTCTTGTCCAGTGAAGCAGGTAAATATTCGCAAACAATTGCTTTGGCACCTGATTTTTCAACATCGGGCAGGTATTTATGTCCATCGGTTTTTGTTCCTTTTATGGCAGTGAAAAGAGAGCCTTCACCAGCTTTACGGGAATCAAATTCTATTGAGGTAATCTCAATATTCATATCCCCGAAAGTTTCAAGGATTTCTATGTCTTGCAATATGTCTGTCAGCTTCTTTTTCACTTAAACCGATAGTTTTAAAATTATCTCTCTTCCTTTTGTTACTCTTGTTCCGGGCAAAACAGATTGTGATTTCACAAACCCGCGCCCCTGTATTTTCACCTTTAAACCAAGATTTTCCAACACATAAACCGCATCTCTCGCTCCCATACCCTTAACATTGGGAATCACATCTTCCTTGATTATTTTTGTCTTTAGCATTACCGCACTGTCGGCTTTAACCGCCACAGCCCATTCCGAAACAGAGCTTGCAGAATCAATAGGAATATTGAGTTCCGTATAAACTTTCTCAATCTCTTCTTCATAGCCTGTTGAATAAACCGGATAGTTTGTGTTGTCGGCAACATATTCCCGGTCAACCTGGATATCAAGGTTAGTTGCATAAACTTTGTTTGCAATATCTCTAAACACGGGAACAGCTACCGAACTCGCATAATATCTCCCTGTTGAGGGTTTACTGATAACAACAATACAGGAAAATTCAGGATCATCAGCCGGGAAATAGCCGACGAAAGAGGCGTTGTAGTTTTTTTTATCATATCCGCCGCCGGGTCTTGCTATCTGGGCAGTCCCTGTTTTACCGGCAATTTTAAACGGTGATTTTTTCAAACTTTGCGCTGTACCATGCTGCACAACACCTTCAAGCATTTCTTTTGCTTTTTCGACAGTAGCCGGGGAGCAAATGGAATTGTCAATAACGGTTGGACTGAACTTCTCTATTGTCTTACCACCCTGTTTTACCTCTTTGACAAACATGGGCTTAACCAAAGTACCGTTATTGGCAATGGCGTTATAAAACGAAAGAATTTGCAAAGGAGTCAACTGGATTTCATATCCATACGACATAAACGGAAGTGAGACTGCCGACCAGCTTTTACTCTTTGTATCTTTTATAAACGGAGTAGCCTCCCCCGGAATATCAACACCAAGAGGCTCATTAAGATGAAAACCGTAAATGCGGTCAATGTATTTCTGCGGGTTATTTTTGTAAGCCTTATAAATAAGTTTTGAAACACCGACATTTGAAGAATGCTCAAGCGCCTCTCTAACCGTCATCTTACTGTTTCCTCCGAAGTGGGTGTCCCTAACGGTTAGGCCATGGTAAACAACATATCCTTTACCGATATCAACCGTATCATCAAGGTCATAATATCCGTCCTCAATAGCTGCAACCAGCGACGGAAGCTTAAAAGTAGAACCGGGTTCAATGGCAGCACCGACGGCATAATTGTAAACCTCGGAATATGTTCCGTCGGCATTTCGTTTCAGATTTGCAATGGCTTTTATCTCGCCTGTTTGCACTTCCATCAAAACAGCACAACCCCAGGCAGCTTTATTTGCAATGAGATGTTCAAGAAGTGATGATTCCGCCACATCCTGAATATCAACATTTATAGTTGTGATAATATCTTTTCCATCCTTAGGTTCAACTTCATTCTCATCGTAAACAGGTTTCCAGTCGCCACTGTTTATTCTCTTGCGAAGTTGTCTTCCTTCCTTTCCTTTCAGGTATTTTGCATAGGCACCTTCAAGCCCGACATACAAATTTTCCTTTTCATTTTCATATCCGAGAGTTCTTGCAGCCAATCCCTTAAACGGTTTGGCTCTTTTCACCTTGGGAGTAACAATAAGCCCTCCGCGATATTTACCTCTTTCAAAAATGGGAAATGTCCTGAGCTTTTTCAGTTGTTCGTAAGTTACATTCCTTTTTATCAGATAATATCTGTTTCCCCGCCTGCGTGCTTTAATAAGATTTTTTTTGTACTGATAGCTTGTTTTATCGCCGAAAAGAGAAGCAAGTTTTTTTGCGAGTGCCCCTACATTATTATTGAAATCGGTATTTGTTATTAAAGGCGAAGCCACATCCATTCTTACATCAAATATGGGAACAGAGGTCATCAGCAGGCTGCCGTCTTCAGCACAAATATTACCGCGAACAGCCTCCACACTGAAATATTTCATTGACTGCTTTTGAGCTTCAGCCAGCAGTTCGTCACCCTCGACAAATTGAATATGTATAACTTTAAGTATTATCGCAAGGCCGAAAATCAGCATCCCGAAATATACCAGATAAACACGCCATAATATGTCAGTCTTAACGCTTTTCAATTTTTAATCGTTATTAATAAATATTTTTGTCGGCGGAACCAACGATTCGTTTATTCCCTTTTTTGCAAGCATTTTTGCAATTTGCGACTGCCTCTGCATCTGCATTAGCTGCGATTTTGTTGAAATATATTCGTATCTTAATTCCTTTAATTCCCTTTGAAGTTTATCGGTACGTCTGATGGTTTTTTCCGAATAGTAAGAATTGGCGATATAAACAAGCCCGAGAGATGCCAGAAAAAGCAAAAAAGGCAATTGCCTGACCGTCCTTTTGTTAATAAGGAAAGCTCCTCCCAAAAAACTTTGGACGGAATTGGCCGCCGCTTTACCGTTAATAGTTTTCTTCTTCTTACTCATATCTTTTCAGCAATTCTTAGTTTTGCACTTCTTGCTCTGTTGTTTCTCAATATTTCTTCCTTCGTAGGAATAATGGGCTTTCTGCTTATCAATCTGAAAGGAACCTGCGGATTTCCGTAAAAGTCTTTCTCAATCTTCCCTTCAAAATTTCCGGACTTCATGAAATTTTTCACCAGTCTGTCCTCAAGCGAATGATAGGAGATAACTACCAGTCTGCCACCCTTCCCCAATACGTCAACCGTTTGCTTTAACATATCCTTCAATGAACCCAGTTCATCATTCACCTCAATCCTTAATGCCTGAAATACTCTTGCATAAAATTTATTTTCCTGCCCCGCTTTTGCCGCCCTTACTAAAATTTCCTTAAGTTGATTTGTCGTTTTAATTTCCCCGACTTTCCTTGCCGCCTCAACCATTTGCGAAATTTTCCAAGCGTTTTTCAATTCGCCGTAATTTTGAAATATTTCCTTCAGCTGATGCACCGAATATTCATTAACAATATCTTTGGCTGTAAAACCCTTGTTTCTGTTCATCCTGAGATCGAGTTCGGCATCAAATCTTATCGAGAATCCTCTTTCCGCTTCATCAAACTGATGTGACGAAACACCAAGGTCGGCCAGAATACCGTCAACAGGCACTGCTTTGTATAACTTCAGGAAATTCCGCATAAACCTGAAGTTCTGGTTAATCAGTATCAGCCTGCTGTCGTCGGGTTTATTTGCCAATGCATCTTTATCCCGGTCAAATGCTATCAAAGAACCGTTTCCCAATCTTTCCAAAATCCGGCTGCTGTGTCCGCCGCCGCCGTAGGTTGTGTCAACATAAACACCGCCTTCTTTAATGTTCAGACCCTCAATGCTTTCGTTTAACAATACAGGATCGTGATACATAACTTATTCCGTTTTATCAGTGTTACCCATTACCTCCTCGGCCAAAGAACCGAAGTCGGTTTCTTCATCCGTTACAACTTTTTCATAGCTTGCCTTATCCCAAATTTCTATCTTATTTATCTGAGATGTCATCACAATATCCTTTGTGATCCCGGCAAAGCCGATAAGGTCCTTTGGAATAAGTATTCTGTTGTTGCTGTCGAGCACAACCGGTTTCACACCCGCCATGAATTTTCGTATGAAATCAATATTTTTTTTAACAAAACGATTCAGTTTATTGATTTCTTCCATCTCTTTATCCCATTCTGCTTTCGGATAAAGTTCAAGACAGCGATAAAACACGCTCTTTTTTATCACAAAACCATCATTGAGGACAGGTGTTAATTCCTTCTTCAAACCCGCCGGAAGCATTACTCTCCCTTTGGAATCAGCTTTACATTCGTATGTGTATGTCAGTGCTGTCATCTCTGTTTTAATTCAAGCGTCAAATATATAATAAAATATCCCACATTTTACCACTTGTTAATAACTTTTTACCATTTTTTACCACATTAATACTTTATAACTGTTTTTAAAGGGATTTGGTATGTACTTTTTGAATAAAAATTGAATTGTTAAGAATGGATTTTCTATTTGAGTTTTGTGCTGCCTTACTATTTCAACATAAAAGTAGCATTAAAAGAAAAAAGAGTAATTTTGTGTGCGAATAGAATTATTTTAAAATGGGTGATGTTAAGATAACAAAGCGCACTATACACATTGAGAATGTTTTCAGGGAGAAGAATCCGAAGTTAGCTTCAATGATACCGGGATTTGTTTATGGATATCTACGCAAAAAAATACATGAAAAGGATATCAATGATATTTTATATAACAACAGAGACCTTCTCGGACTTGATATGGTAAAAGCCACACTTGACACCATAGGCCCGATAGTCAGCAGTGAAGGGCTTGAAAACATTCCGAAAGAGAAAAGGGCGATTATAGCATCAAATCATCCGCTCGGAGGTATTGACGGCCTTGCACTTATGCAGGAAACCGGCAAGGTGAGAAAGGACATTATCTTTCCGGTTAACGACATTCTGCTTTTTCTTCCCTCTTTAAAACCGCTTTTTATTCCAATCAATAAGCACGGGTCGAATAATGAAAATATAAAAATAATTCAGGATACATTCGAATCGGATAAGCTTGTTTTATATTTCCCTGCCGGACTTGTGTCGCGAAAGCAGAAAGGAGGAATAAAGGATCTGGAGTGGAAAAAGACTTTTGTTTCAAAAGCAAAGCAATATAAAAGGGATGTGGTTCCGGTTCATATCCTTGCTCGTAATTCCAACTTTTTTTATAACCTTGCACGTTGGAGGAAAAGGCTGGGAATAAAAGCCAATATCGAAATGCTTTATCTTGCTGATGAAACTTTCAAGCAGAAAGGGAAGAAAATTCATATTATTTACGGGAAACCGATACCTTATGAAACATTTGACAAGAGATACAATTACCGGAAATGGGCGGAAAAGGTGAAAAACTACTCCTATTCTCTCGGTGTAGGTAACAGAGAACCTTTTAATCCTGAAAAGTATTAACAATAAAAGTATAAGTTATGGAAACCATAATACCACCTGTTGACAGAACATTACTGAAAAAGGAGTTGACAAAAGATCTATTTATCAGAAAAACCAATAATGCCGATAATGAGATATATGTATTTACTCACGATCAGGCACCCAATGTAATGCGCGAACTTGGAAGATTACGTGAAATGACTTTCAGGGAAGCAGGAGGTGGAACAGGAAAAGCAATGGATATTGATTCGTATGACACTTCCGACTCCCCCTTTAGTCAGCTTATTGTATGGAACCCGGCGGATATGGAGATTGTGGGAGGCTACAGGTTCATTCTCGGAAATAATGTTGCTTTGGGGAAAGACGGACAACCAATCAGCGCCACTTCCAAACTGTTTAAATTTTCGGATAAGTTTATCAAGGAGTACTGGCCTGCCACTATTGAGCTGGGACGTTCGTTTGTACAACCGATATACCAACCGACTATAAATCTGAGGAAAGGAATGTATTCGCTCGATAACCTCTGGGACGGATTGGGTGCCATTGTTATTAATCATCCCGAAATTAAATATCTGTTTGGAAAAATTACAATGTATCCCGATTTTGATACTTTCGCACGTGATCTGATACTATATTTTATGAAAATATATTTCCCCGATGATGAAAACCTGGTAGTTCCACGTAAACCTTTGCAATTAGAAACAAGGGAAAAAGTATTAAAAAGTATATTTACCGGTGCAAACTATGATGAAAACTACAGAATTCTTACTCAAAAGGTTAGATCACTAAAAGAAAACATACCACCTCTCGTGAATGCTTATATGAATCTTTCAGGCTCGATGAAAGTCTTTGGAACATCAATAAATCCTGCATTCGGCAATGTTGAGGAAACGGCTATAATAATAACGATAGCCGATATTTATGATTATAAAAAGGACAGACATATTTCCACTTACACTAAAGATAATTAGGAGGTTTCGGCTTTTATGCAGATAAAACACGCAAAATTTATAATAAGCAATACGGATTACCGTAAATGCCCGCCACCCAATATGCCCGAGTTTGCATTCATAGGCAGGTCAAATGTTGGTAAATCATCACTCATCAACACTCTTGTTGCAAGGAAAAAATTGGCCAAAACATCCGGAACACCGGGAAAAACACAACTTATCAACCATTTTTTGATTAATGAGGAGTGGTATCTTGTTGACCTTCCGGGTTACGGATATGCCAAAACTTCAAAATCAAACCGAGCAAGTTGGGAGAAGATGATTTCAACATATCTTCTGAACCGCGAAAATCTTATTTCTACATTTATACTAATAGATTCCCGTATTGAACCTCAAAAGGTAGATCAGGAATTTTTAACCTGGATGGGCGAGAATGAGTTATCGTTTGTTATTGCATTTACAAAAACAGATAAAATCACGAAGACAAAACTTGCCGGGAATCTTAAACTCTGGAAAGAATTTCTGCAAAAATACTGGGAAGAGCTACCTCTTTCGCTTCTCACCTCCGCAAAAACCAAAAGGGGAAAAGATGATGTGCTTAACGTTATCGAGGATCTTATGAGATAGAGAAAACACTTTCTTTGTCTCCTGCTCCCATTACGGTTTTGAATTTCCGATTATAATATCAGGCAATATTATGACTAAAGTACTACCGATAAACCTTCGGAAAGATTGGATTTATCTTTCTTTCTCGACTTTTCAGGAAGCTATAATACTTTGCTTCGCGCCGAAATATAGCACTGCCTAAAAAGTCTTGCCGGCTTCCCTAAGTATTGACAATTATTATTGTTTGTCATCAAAATCGGGATAAAGTAAATATTTTTTTCTGATTTTATTAAATTCCGTCAGTTGGGGCTTCCAGCTTTGCCTGATCTCATTTTCAGATAGGCCTGCTGCTATCTGCTTTCTAAGCTTGTCTGTTCCTGCCAGTTTGTCAAAAAAGGAATTGAAAAATTTGTCTTTTCCTTTAAAATAGTTGTACATTGATATGAGCCATCTTAAATCCAGCCTTTTTTCCCGCTCAATTGAATCCGCATAACCGGAAAGATCCAGCCCGAAACATTTTTCACCTTCATATTTGGGATTCATTGCAACACCGGGTTTATCAACAGGAGTAAAAGAATATGTTCCTTGCTTAAAGTCAGGATGACCAATTATCTGAAATGGCATATCCGTGCCTCGTCCCACGCTTATAATGGTTCCTTCAAAAAAGCAAAGGGACGGATACAGCTCAATTGCACTCATATTCGGCAAGTTAGGTGAGGGTGGTACAGGTAACTTGTAAAATGAATTATGAGTATAATTCTTAATTTTAATTACTCTCAGGTTGCATTGAACTCCATTTTTGAGCCACCCCTCTCCGTTAACCATTTGAGCATATTCTCCGACGGTCATTCCGTGTACTACAGGAACCCGATGCATTCCGACAAAAGATGAAAAACCGGATTCCAGAACAGGCCCGTCAATGTAACTTCCATGCGGGTCAGGTCTGTCAAGAATGACAAGTCCGGTATTATTTTCGGCACATGCCTCCATAACATAAGTCAATGTGGAAATATAGGTGTAAAACCTGACCCCGACATCCTGAATATCAAATATAACAACATCCACACTTTCAAGGTCTTCCGGTGTAGGCTTTTTGTGTTTTCCATAGAGTGAAATGATTTGCAATCCCGTTTTGGTATCTTTACTATTGATTACTTTTTCTCCCGCACCGGCTTTTCCCCTGAAACCGTGCTCAGGCCCGAAAACTTTTACAATATTTACCCCAAGCACCAATAAACTGTCAACGAGATGTGTTTTGCCTATCAATGATGTTTGATTGGCTACTACTGCCACTCTTTTATTATTCAGCAATTCAACATACTCACTAATGCGTTCCGCACCGGGTTTTATCGAACTACCGCCCCGTGGTGTTTGAGTGCATCCCACAAGGTGAATAAGCAACATTAACAGTATAAAATATCTTTTCACAATTAAAATTTTTCACAATATTACTAAAAACCTCCAAAACAGCTTAAAAATTTTAATCGTCCGGAAGCGGTATATTTTAATATTTTTGCAAAAAATAAAAGATTTGAATTTCGAGTTTTTCATAGCGAACAGGATTTTTTCGGCGGGAGGTAACAGCTTTTCAAAGCCCATAGTGCGGTTAGGCGTTATCAGTGTTGCGCTTGGATTGGCGGCTATGATTGTTTCCGTTGCGATAGTTACCGGGTTTCAAAATCAAATTCGCGACAAGGTTATCGGATTCGGAGCCGATATTCAAATCAGCAGTTATGAGGTTAACTCTTCCTATGAAACTTCACCCGTTGATATGAAGCAGCCTTTTTATCCCGGCCTTGACTCTGTGGAAGGAATAAAGCATATTCAGATATTTGCACAAAAAGCCGGAATCATTAAAACAAAAAATCAAATCGAAGGTGTTGTGCTGAAAGGTGTCGGAAGTGATTTCGACCGGTCTTTTTTTAAAGATAAATTGGTTGCCGGACATCTCTTTCAGGTTTCGGACTCGGCTGTTTCAAATGATGTCATTGTATCAAAATACATTGCTTCAAAATTAGGATTGAAAGTCGGAGATCCTTTAAGAATGTATTTTATTATTAAGGACGAGTTGCAACCAAGAGGGAGGAAGTTTAATATTTCGGGAATATATGAAACGGGACTTAATGAATTTGACAAAATGTTTGTCTTTGGCGACATTCACCATATTCGCAAGCTGAACAAATGGAATGATAACGAGGTCGGCGGGTTTGAAGTGTTTGTTGATAATTTTAAAGATATTGACCGTATGGGAGATGTTGTAAACAAAGTTATCGGGTATAAACTTAAATCAAAGACTATTGTTCAATTATATCCTCAAATATTCGAATGGCTTAAACTACAGGATATTAATGTGGTGATAATCATTGCATTGATGGTTTTGGTTGCCGGAATAACAATGATTTCAACACTGCTAATCCTTATTCTGGAACGTACAAATATGATTGGAACCCTGAAAGCTCTCGGTACTAATAACGGAAGTATCAGAAAAATATTTGTTTATAACGCAGTTTACATCATTGGTAAAGGACTGATTTGGGGAAACGTTATTGCTTTGAGTTTCTGTTTTTTGCAAATTACTACGGGAGTATTCAAGCTTAATCAGGAATCGTACTATCTTTCCGAAGTACCTGTGAACCTTCAATTATCGCACCTTTTAATTATTAATCTCGGAACTCTGATTGTCACATCTCTGATGCTTATTCTGCCAACTTATATAATTACAAAGATTTCTCCTGTGAAAGCCATAAGGTTTAGTTAGCGAACATACAGTAATTTTTCGGGATTTTAAAACGGAAACGGTATTTTTTATCAAAAATGACTACTTTAGCAAGCCCAAATAAATGAATTGGATATGAACTTTTAAATTTATAATGATGAAAAAATTTGTTTTATTTTTATTGATTTCGACAACTTGGATTTTTTCGGCAACCTATGCGGATGCACAAAATAACAACATTATCGGAAAACCCGACCTTAAACTCAATTCCGACCTAATGACTCCCGAAGTTTTATGGTCTTTCGGACGTGTAAGCGACATTCAGGTTTCGCCCGACAAGTCAACGGTCTTGTTCGGTGTCAGTTACTACAGTAAAGAGCAGAATAAGGGTAACCGCGACCTTTATTCCATTGGTGTTGACGGAAAAGATTTCAAACAACTCACAAAAACACCAAAGAGTGAGTTCAATGCCGTTTGGCGCCCCGACGGGAAAAAAATAGGCTATATCTCCTCCGAAGGCGGCTCTCTGCAACTATGGGAAATGAATCCCGACGGGAGCAGTAAAAAGCAAATCTCAAATATTGAAGGCGGAATAACGGGATTCAAATATTCTCCCGATCAAAAAAGGATTCTTTATACTTTTGAAGTACCTAAACATCCCACGGCACACGATATTTATCCCGATCTTGACAAGGCTTCAGGCAGAATAATCACCGATTTGATGTACAGGCATTGGGATACCTGGGTTGACAGTTACAGTCATATTTTTGTTGCCGATTATGACGGCAATAGTGTGTCCAACAGTGTTGACCTGATGAAGGACGAACCCTATGAATCGCCAATGAAACCCTTTGGCGGCCTGGAGCAGATAAACTGGAGTCCCGACGGTAAAACAATAGCTTACACCTGCCGGAAGAAAAAGGGTAAAGAGTACTCTCTTTCCACAAACTCGGATATTTATCTTTATGATGTGGAATCGGGCAAAACAACAAACATTACCGAAGGCATGCAGGGATATGATGTAAATCCCGTCTATTCTCCTGATGGAAAAAAGATTGCCTGGGAAAGCATGGAACGCGACGGCTATGAATCGGATAAAAGCAGACTTTTTGTTATTGATTTGGCAACCGGGGAAACAACTTACTACACAAAAGATTTTGACCAAAATGCCCACGGATTGGTATGGAGCGAAGACGGAAAAGATATCTTTTTTACAAGTGAATGGCACGGAAATATTGACATCTACAAGTTGAACCTGAAAAGCGGAAAAATAATTACCTTGACAGAAGGTGTCCACAATTACAGGTCGGTGGCAACAGCAGGAAACAAGCTGATAGCAACCCGTCAGTCAATGTCTATGCCGACGGAGATTTATTTCGTTGATGTAAAGACCGGGGATGCTACTCAGATCAGTTTTATAAATATAGATTTACTGAATCAGTTGACAATGGGTAAGGTTGAAGGCAGGTGGATAAAAACAACCGACAACAAAGATATGCTAACCTGGATCATCTATCCTCCGCACTTCGATCCTGCAAAAAAGTATCCGACACTACTATATTGCCAGGGAGGACCGCAGGGAATGGTTAGTCAGTTTTGGTCGTACCGCTGGAATTTTCAGATGATGGCTGCCAACGGTTATATAGTTGTAGCACCCAACAGACGGGGATTGCCGGGATTCGGTGTTGCATGGAATGAGCAGATCAGCGGTGATTACGGCGGACAAAATATGAAAGACTACTTTAGTGCTATTGATGAGATGGCAAAAGAGCCTTTTGTTGACGAAAATCATCTTGGTGCCGTCGGTGCCAGCTACGGCGGCTTTTCCGTATATTGGCTTGCCGGACACCACGACGGTCGTTTTAAGGCATTTATCTCTCACGACGGTATGTTCAACCTTGAAGCCCAATATCTCGAGACCGATGAAATGTGGTTTGTAAATTGGGACCTCGGCGGTCCTTACTGGGACAAAAAAAATAAAGTTGCGCAACGTACTTATGCCAACTCTCCTCATCTCTTTGTTGATAAATGGGATACTCCTATTTTGGTTATACACGGTGAGAAAGATTACAGAATAGCTTACACACAGGGAATGAGCGCTTTCAATGCAGCGGTTTTAAATGATGTACCGGCAGAGTTTCTTTTTTTCCCTGACGAAAACCATTGGGTACTGAAACCGCAAAACGGGATACTCTGGCAAAGAACCTTCTTCGACTGGCTCGATAAATGGCTGAAGTAGATTAACCGGTTCTTGTCAGGTTTGCAAAAAGCAAACTTGATCTCTTTCGGTATGGTCCGCCTTCACTCTGCGACACTATACTTAGCAAAGTTTTATTTACGTAATCTGGAATCAAAATAAAATTTCTTACGGCTAAGAATTTTCACCGTTTTATAATCCTTATGTTTACAATTAAGAATGATATTATACGCCGAGTGAACTATACTACTTGGCACCTTTAGCGCTATTGTTTTACCCTCATCCATCCATTTTTTACCTATGTCGGAAAGAACTGTCGGAGCCGGGAATTGGTGCCAATTTTCAGGTAAATCTTCCGGAGTTATTACAGTTATAGAGTTATCAGGTATTTCAATAGTTAAAATATCTAAGTCCGGTGACATCATTGGCGGAATATGAACAATGGTTTCAAGCAAAGCTATTTCTTTACTTTCCCCCGTATATAAAACAAACATCCCTTTCTTATTCCATCTTCCCGGATAAATAGATGCACCATAACCGCTAATATCAGAAGCTCTTTTGCTTTTAGTTATTCTATAGACAATCATAATTGGTTAACTATAAACACCGTAGTCAATTCTTCCTAACAAGTCCTTAACCTTAGATATGCCTCCGGGAACTTCTAATAATTCTTTTGGTTCCAAACCGCCAATAGCTGTGTTCGGCAGCTCAAGCCATTTGAAGAAATTTTCTCTATTTTCAAAAACTTCAGATCCATAAAGAAATAAGTCAGCCAATTCAAAAAGTTGTATCGAATAATTTCTTTCTAACTTTTTATCCATACGAATCCACCTATAAATAGTTGGTTCGGAAATGTTTAGTAATTCTGCTGTAAATCCACGGGAAATTTCAAAATATTTTCTAAAATTAAGAATAACATTAGAATTTAATCCTTTAGTAGCAATCGTTATGAAATCAAAAGGACTTTCAATTTCATCTTTAATATATTTTTTACCAAGAATGCGTATGAGTGTCTCATAACGTTCCGTAGTTCTTCTGAGTTCTTCCTTTTCTTTTAACATTTGACAATCTCCTTTAACATTTGATAATATATATTATTAAACGAAAGTAAACAAAATTTGTTGCCTATGCATACATTCAGCGTTTTACCATTGGTGGCTTTCAAGTGCAAAGTTATCAAAAAAAAATTCACCTTTCCGTTTGAACAATTATTTATTTATAAGCAAAAGTACAATTTTTTCCAAAACCAATAAAGAAATTTCAAGTTAAAACAATCTAATCTGTTTAAAACCGGTTAATTCACGAAATAAATTAATATAATTATTATTAACGGATATTTGCAAAAACATAACTACCTTTGCTATATTTTAAATGGCTAAAAAAAATATTTTATTGTTATTGGGATTAGTGGACGATGAAGGATTGTTGCATTAACAACGCATTCAAGCATAAAAACCAATGAAATGTTTTAGTCGAAAAGTATTGTATAAGGGATGGCGTTGGGAAGTAACTTGGAAAATGATAGGTTATAAGGTGTTTAATATCATATATTAACAAATATTTTCAAAGATGAATGATAGCGGCATAAAAACAACACGCTGGATAGCCCGAATTTTCGGAGGGCTGTCAGTGCTTTTTTTCGGGATGTTCTTTATTGGAGAAGGAATACCCGATCTATTCAATGATAAGACGGGACAATTGCAATCAATGATGCTTTTGCTCGGGTTTGCTTTTATCGGATATATGTTTGCCTGGAAAAGAGAAAAAGAGGGCGGTATTATTATGTCGGTAAGCGGTGTTCTTATGGGGCTTTACCTGCTCTATCAGGGCGGCTTCAAAGATTCGGTCGCTATGCTGGTGTATGCACTGCCTTTCCTTGTTCCCGGGTTGATGTTTTGGTGGCTGGGATATAATAAAGAAAATCAAGAGTGATTATAAAGCATTCCGATTATCAACACTATTTTGTTAAAAAAACCGTTTTGTAATTTTTCAGGATAGTTAAAAGAGTGATACTTTCGCAAAGAAAAAATTTTTTTTATGAAAAAGCTATTGTCAATATTCCTGGTTTTGTTCGGTTTATATTCTTTTGCAGGCAACCCCCCTTTTACGATGACCATACCGGATGATTTTGCCGTTCAGGTTGTCCCGTCGGACAGTTCAAAGGCCGATACCATTAAATATTGGAAATTTTCTTCAAAAAACATTCTTAACTTTAGCCAGATGAGTCTGACAAACTGGGCTGAAGGCGGTGAGAGTGCCATTTCGGGAGTGGCTTATTCAAATATAAAATGGAACTATCTGAAAAACTCTTTCAAGTTTGAAAATTTCTTAATGGCTTCATACGGAATTACGTGGAATAAGGATCAGGGTACACGAAAAACGGAAGACCGTTTTGAATATGGCGGACTACTCGGATACGAGATTGTGAATGATCTTTTCTACTCTTTTGTTATCAATTTGAAATCGCAATTTGCCAACGGATATAAGTATCCTAATGACTCGGTAATTGTTTCGTCCACTCTTTCGCCTGCAAATTTATATCTTTCGCTGGGTTTGCAGTATAAACCTGTGGAATATGCTTCGATATTCCTTTCACCGGCAAGCGGAAAATTCGTTTTTGTGATGAATCAGGAGCTGGCGGATAAAGGTGCTTTCGGAGTGCAGCCCGCCATCAGGGACACAGCCGGAAATATCCTTTTGCCAGGAAGAAATGTGGCACCCTCTTTCGGAGTTAATCTTTTATTGACATACAATCGTGATATCCTGAAAAACGTCAATTTCGACACCCGAATCAATATCCACAATAATTATATGGACGATAATATCAGCAATCGCTGGAATATGGATGTTGACTGGGAATCGGCACTTAGTTTCAAAATCAACAGCTACCTCTCTTCCAACCTTTTTATGAGATTGCTTTATGACGATGATATCCCCATCCCGACATATGAAAAGATAGGAGATACGAAAGTGGAGGTAGGTAAAGGACCAAAAGTTCAATTCAAGGAAAACTTTGGTATTGGGATTACTTTTAAGGTATAGACTAGCATTCCTGTTTCAAAAACACAACACAACTATAATTTACTGACATTCAAAATTTTAATTCTTATGATTTATTTTTAAAAATTCCTTTGGAGTTAAAATTTGTAATTCTGATTTACGAAAATCATTTGTATTACGTGTAACTATTGTGTAAATATTGTTGTTGCGGGCAGAGAATTCTTGTATAGCATCTTCAATATCTGTAAATTCCGATTTTAGTGACTCTAATACTACTTTTTTATTTACATCCGAAATATCAACAAATCCAATCAATTCTGTAAGAAATTCCATTGCCATCAACTTATTTTTATGTTTCTTTACTATGAAAAAAATATCCGTAACCGTAGTTGCAGTGATAAAAGCTTTGAGATATCCCGTAAATGCCAGCCTCAAAATTTTTTCTGCATCTTCAACAAACTTTTCCCGTTCAAGTGCGAAATCAAGGATTACGTTTGTATCCAATAATACCCTCTGCATAACAAAATATTATTTTTGTTTTATTTCAATATAATTAACATAATCCTCTCTCCAATTTTTAATATCTTTATCCTTAATAATTCCTTTCCATTTTTTTGAAAAATCATCAAATGACTTATGTTTTGTCATTTTTAAAGATTTATTATCGGTTTCATCTACCCTATTTTTTTTAAATAGAAACAATAAATTTTTTATCGCTTCATCAATATTATTATTAAAATAATCTTTAAGAAACTCCTTGAATTCATGTTCAACTTTTGTACTTTTTATAGATAAATTAAGCATAACCACTTTACATTAATCATTCTTTTGTGCAAATATAAAAATTATTTTCATAATAGCGATACTGAGCAAGATATTTTCAAACATCAAAGATTCCAAATTGCCCAATTGAAAAATATTTCTAATTTAGCAAATTCATTTATGGCTACAAAAGGAAACATAGTAACAGTCACCATTTCCATCAGGAATATGCTGTGTAACTGCTGCACAAACTTAATTCGTGATGAATTGACAAAAAACGATGTTGAAGTTGAAGATATTGAATTGGGAAAGGCAACAATATCTTTTGACAAAACGGTTATTAGCCTTGATGATATAAATATTTTGCTTGAAAATCTCGGTTTCGGCATTATCGTGTCAAGAGATTTGAAGATTGTTGAAAGCATCAAAAGGACGGTTTTCGACCTCATCCATAATATGAATAATGTTGATTCAGTAGTCCGCAAATCGGAATATCTTGTTGAAATGCTGGGATATAGCTATCAATATCTTTCAAAGCTTTTCTCCAAATACGAAAAAATCACTCTTGAACGTTATATAATTTTGAATAAAATAGAAAGGATAAAGGAACTGATACTACAGGATGAGTACACTTTCAGCGAAATAGCATATATGATGGATTACAGCAGTGTTCAGTATCTTTCAAGTCAATTTAAAAAGGAGACGGGATACTCTGTAACAGAGTATAAAAAGCTGGGATTGAATTTAAAAAAACCTCTGGAAAAATTATATTGAATATGAAAAACTTCATTAGCATTTTGATATTGACTACTATGCTTTTACCTTCTTTACAATCTTGTAATGATAAAGAGCCTGAACAGCCGCCTGTTGAAACGAACTACAGAAACCTGATGCGCACTTTTGTAAAAGATATCAGCAAATACGCAAAAAATATCAAACCCGGTTTTGCGGTAATTCCTCAAAACGGGATTGAACTGGTCACAGTAGAGGATGATTTTACCGATTATCCCGAAACCGATTATCTGAGTGCAATTGACGGTTTGGGGCAGGAAGACCTCTTTTTCGGATATGACAATGACGATGAAGCAACTCCGGCGGAAACCACAAACTACCTTATCCATTTCCTTGATATTGCAAAACAAAACAGTGTAACGGTACTGGTAACGGACTATTGCAGCACACATTCCAAAATGGATGAGTCCTACACTAAAAACAGCGAAAAAAACTATATTTCCTTTGCAGCCGACCATCGTGAGCTGGATAATATCCCCGGTTATCCTTCAACACCTGTCAATGTAAACAATGAAATCATCACCGGATTATCTCAAATCAGAAACTTCCTTTATCTCATCAACCCTTCACAGTTTTCTTCAAAACAGGAATTCATAAATGCAGTCTCTTCCACAAATTATGACCTTATAATTATGGATTGTTTTTTCAATGACGATATCTTCACGCCGGGAGAAATAGAACAATTAAGGCACAAATCCAACGGAGGTAAAAGATTGGTAATTTCTTATATGAGTATCGGAGAAGCCGAAAATTACAGATATTACTGGAATGACAGTTGGTTGACACATCCGCCCGATTGGTTGAAAGAAGAAAATCCCGATTGGGAAGGAAATTATAAAGTGGCATATTGGGATAAAGAGTGGCAGGATATTATTTTCGGGAACGACGAAAGCTATCTACAAAAGATACTTGACGCCGGTTTCGACGGCGTTTACCTTGACATTATTGATGCCTTTGAATATTTTGAACAATAATTCATACCTTTGCACCCGGTTTCAGAACGGGATGTTTCCCTTAACCATTGTTGCAGTTTATATTTGACCTAAAAAGTACATTTATGGTTAACAAAATATTTTTATTTTTTTTGCTCTTTATTTTAGCACTATTTAAGCCGAAGCCCGCTCATTCCCAAATTCAACTGGGTTTGCAACAGTCCATTGACTCGGCAATGCAAAACAACAACAAAATCAAGCAGAGTCGTGAGGCTGTTTATGAAAAGGAGTATCTGAACAAGGCTTCCAAGGGCAATTATCTTCCGCAAGTCTCCTTAAATGCCGGATATAGCTATTTGTCAAAAAATCCCGAAATAAATATGGGACAGGTCAAGGAGTCCGTTGATGATATGGCCGGAAGGTATGGTGCCGTCATTGCCTCGGAATTGGGACTTTCAAACGAAACCCAAGAGGAGATTTATAATACCATTGTAAACAGTCTTGGGAAATTGCCGGCATACAACATTGAAATTGATCAGCAGCATTATCCCAATTTAAGTATCAATGCCATTCAGCCGATTTTCACAGGCGGAAAGATAATAGCAGGGAGAAATGCTTCTATGGCCGAATATAATCTTGCAAAGATAGAGCTGGAAAACACTTCCAATGAGATAACAAAAGAGGTTATTGAACGCTACCTTCAGGTGGTTCTTTTAAAAGAGGTCGTTAAAACACGTCAGGAAGTTGTTGACGGCATCAAACAACACGAAAAAGATGCAAAACGGGCAGTCGAAATAGGTATGATTCCGCCGCACGAACTACTCAGGGCACAAGTGGCTGTTGCAAACGCCGAAAGGGAAAGAGATGACGATGAAAACAAGCTGAAGCTGGCTTCTCTTGCCTTGAAAACGCTCATCGGAATGAATGATTATCAGGAAATTGAACCTACGGATGCGCTTGTCTATAAACTTGCCGACTTGCCTCTCGATTCGCTTACTTCCGAAGCAAAACAGAATCAGCCTGTGTTTAAGATGATAGAACAAAAGAAAGTTCTTGCCGAACAAAAGCTCAACTTTGACAAATCCAAATTTATGCCTCAAATAGCTGCTTTCGGACAGTGGGGACTTTTCAGAAATCAGTATCCGGTTATTATGCCCCCTTTTATTGTAGGCATACAACTTAATATGAAGCTTTTCGGCGGAATGAAGGATATCAACGAGCTGAAATCGTCTAAACATTTGCAAATGCAGGTAAAGTATGCGGAAGAGTATGCCGACAAACAGGTTAACCTATGGGTCAATAAAGCCTATACCGATGTTTTGAACTATCAGGAGCGCTATCAAAAACTGGAGCCTACCGTAAAACTGGCAAAAAGAAATCTCGATATCAACAATAAACGCTTTAAGGAAGGAGTTGGAAAATCAATTGATGTTATTGACGCAGAGATGCTTTATGCCGGAGCAAAAACGGAAAGGCTTCACTCTCTTTACAGCTATTACGAAGCTCTGGCGGAACTCTATTTTGCAACCGGCAGACCGGAGAAAGTGGTTGATATCTTAACAAAGTAAAGTATGGAAACAGTTAGGTTTTTATACTCGGGTTTTACTCTACCTTTGTAATTTTGTAAGGGGAAAAAGGAAATTGTTTTTTATTTTATGATTAGAAAAAAAGGAAATTTTAAAATACATTTTTTATTATGGCAAGGAAGAACCGGAAAATAAAAATAATGCCGGTTTAAAAACACCGTAGCTATCAAAAATTATTAACAATGAAAAATAAAAAGTACTTATTGATTTTAAGCATTCCGGCAATAATAATAATCGTTGCGGTTATTATCTTACTGATAAGGCTTAACAGGCCGCAGCCGAAAGTGTTTATCGGGGTTTGCGAAACAACGGAAGTCAATGTTTCGTCAGAACTGCCGGGAAGGATTGACAGCATTCTCGTTGATAAAGGCGATATGGTTAAAAAGGGTCAGGTGTTGTACACTCTTGAGACCGACATAATGGATGCAAAAATGGGACAGGCCGAAGGTGTGCTGAAAAGTGCGGATAACCTTGTTAAAAAAGCTGAAAAGGGAGCCAGGGAAGAGGAGATAAAAGCCGCCGGAAACCAATATGAGATGGCCAAAAGTCAATATGAATTTGCAAAGAAAACATATGAACGTTTTCAGCTACTGTTTGCCGACAGCATTATCTCCCGTCAGGAAATGGATGAACTGGAGTTTAAATATAATGCGTCGAAAGAGCAAATGGAAGCTGCAAAGGCCATTTACGATATGGCAAAAAAAGGTGCTACCAATGAGGAAATCGGGATGGCAAAAGGTCAGCTGGAGCAGGCGCGTAATGTTTATAACGAAGCTAAAGCGTTTTATAAACAACTGAGAATCAAAGCACCGGTTTCGGGGGAGATAAGTGCTAAGATTGCCGAAGAGGGAGAGGTTATGGGGCCCGGATATCCGGTGCTCACAATTCAAATACCCGAAAAGATTCACGCAGTCGTAAATGTCAGAGAGGATTACCTTGAAAGTTTCAAAAAAGGAACCGAAATAGAGGGAACAGTCCCCGGACTTGGTTACGAAAAACTTAAATTCAAGGTTAGTTATATCGCTCCAATGGCTGATTTTGCCAACTGGACTCCGGTAAAAGAAAAGGGTGAGCTGGATCTTAAAACTTTTGAGGTTCATCTTAAACCCGTTGGCAAAGCTGATGGACTAAGACCGGGTATGACAGTGCAAATTTCATTCTGATATATTTTCGCGTAAATGGCAAAAATTCCTTTTATAGCTGTATTCCTAAGGGAAATAGACAGAGTGGCGGGCAGAAGTTCCACGCGGAACCTATTGTTCTATGTCCCTTTGATTGTATATTTCTTTCTGGCTTTTATCTATATCAGGGGTGGCCTTCATAGTATTCCCGTTGCCGTTTACGACCGCGACAATTCATCGCTATCCGCAACATTTGTCAGGTTTCTCAATGCCTCCAAAGGTATCAGCGTTGATGAATATCTTACCTCGGATGACGATATGTCAACATATTTCCTCAATCACCCTGACATTGAGGCTGTTTTTGTCCTCCCCAAAGACATGTATAAGAACATTTTAAAAGGGAAAAAGGTGCAGGTAACTATTTTTACCAACTCCACAAATATCGTTTTCGGGAATATTCTTAAACGCGAAGCTTTGACAATAGCCACTACCGTATCTTCGGGAATACTTATTGAAAAATTTAAAGCCGCCGGACTCACGCATCGCCAGGCTTATAATCTGACCATGCCTATAACGGTTCATTCCAATGCATTATACAATCCATATTACAATTATCTTTACTATCTCGTGCCCGGACTTCTGACGGTTTTGCTTCAGATGATTATCTTTTTTGTTGCCACGCGGGCAATCAATTCCGAATTTCAGGAAGGAACTTTTTATGAGCTTTTTGATTTGTCGGGACGAAGCGTAACAAATATACTGCTCGGGAAAGCATTGACATACCTGATGTTCGGGATGATAATCACGGTTTTGATAACAGGTGTTATTTTTACGGTTTTCGGAATTCCCGTCAAGGGGGATATATCGAAGCTCTATCTTCTTTTCTTTCTGTTTATCATTGCCAATATTTTTCTCGGTTTTATGATCTCCGCAATCTTTGAAGACCAGATATTATCACTTGACATCGCTTTCTTTTACAACTCACCGGCATTTGTATTCAGCGGCTTTACTTTTCCCCGCCTCGGAATGCCTGCTTTTGACAACTTTTATGCCGATTTGATTCCCTACTCTCATTTTATGACTGCATTTTTCAAAATATATCAAATGGATGTACCTTCGCAATACCTTAAGCCTGAGATACTTGCCCTGATGATATTTTTGGCGGTCGGAATCGCAGGTGCATACACGGCAATCAAAGTAAAGTTAAAGTTAAGTACAACAAATGTAATCATTGCAAATGAGTAATACGGGTAACATAAAACGGCTCTTCATCAAAGAGGTGAACCTGATAGGGGACGATCATTCCATCCTCCTTACCGTTTTGATTGCGCCCATACTCTATTTTTTCTTTCTCGGCTCAATCTATATGTATAAAGATATTGAGCAGGTGCCTTTTGCAATTGTTGACCTCGACAACACCACTGTAACAAGAGAATTTACCCGTTTGATAGCATCGCAGCAAAAAGTTAATCTGACCGGAGTTTATTACGATTATGAAGATGGTGTAAGACTTTTGAACAGTATGAAGGTGGAAGGATTTCTGGTTTTTCCGAAAGGTTTTGAACGCGACCTGAAAAGACTTCAGGGTGCGGATGTGAAACTATATTTGAATAATACCCGCTTTTTGCCCTCAAACACCCTGAACGAGAGCATCTCAAAGTTTATGATTATGGCAGGGGCAGGAGTGAGGTTGAAGTACTTTGTTGCCAAGGGTATGCCTCCTCAATTTGCTATGGAACAGGTCGTTCCAATTATTCCGGAGTTAAGACCCCTTTACAATCCAACAAATAATTACGGTGACTTCCTACTTCCGGGACTATTTATCTTGATTCTTCATCAGACTTTGTTGATTGGCCTGGGAGAAAGTTTTGCAAGAAAGAGAAGCAACGGTTTTAGGGAGCTAAAAGAGAATGCACGAACCGGAATCGGAGGATATTTATCGGCAAAAACAGGCTTCTATTTCATACTCTATATTGCATATTTCATTTTGATATATGCAGTTGTTTTCCCTGCATTCGGTTTACCCGTAAACGGCGATCTTATTGCACTTTCGCTTATGTCGTTACTATTTCTTACAACAGTTATTTTTTATACGCTTTTAATTTCATCCTTTTTCAAAAGTCAAATCGGATATATGGAGATAATGGCTTTTACAAGTTATCCCATATTTCTTATTTCCGGCTATTCCTGGCCCGTCCGTTTTATGCCGCTTCCCCTACAATGGATATCCTCATTGATACCCATAACACCTTTCCTTGAAATAGTAAGAAAACTGGCAATTATGGGCGGAGGCGCGGAACATATCACGTCGCAAGCACTTCACTTGCTAATTTTGGCATTGATTTCAGGTGTAGCTGTTTATTTTAGGTTTAGATTTATCGCTCGTAAGACGATATGATTTTCCATCTTGACATTTAAGAATTTTAAGTACTTTTGGAACTGAAAAACTTTAGTTATTTACTTTTACAGTAATCTTAAATTAATATTCCTATGAAAAAATTGTTTCTTACGTTTTCATTATCTGTTTTATTCTTATCGCTGATTGCACAAACAATTGAAAAAGAATACTTTTTTGATGATATTCAAATTACTGAATCACAAGGATATCAAATTGCAAATTTCAGCAATACTTTTATTGCGGGAAAGACCGGCGAACCTGCTCTCCCCTACTGTGCAGTCAAGTTGCTTTTACCTCCGGGAACGGCTGTTTCATCAATAGATTTTATAGGAATGGAAGAAGTGACTGTTCCCGGACACTTTCGCCTCTATCCGCAGCAACAATCCAGGCCTCTGTCTGACACCACAAAGATGGAGTTCCGGCTCAATAAAACCGTTTATTCCACAAATGCTTCTTACCCTGAAAAAAACACCGGTAGTACAACAACAGAATATCTTAACGGATATGCATTTGCTTTGTCAACATTCACACCTGTAAAATACAATCCCGTCACGGGCCGGCTCTCCTATTTTTCCAAAGTAAAGATTATCATCACAACAAAAAAATCCGCCGCTTCGGAAAATGCATTGCGGAATCTTACTTCATCCGAATTTATTAAAAACAGGGTATTGAACTATTCGCAAAACCCTTCGGTTATTAAACAATATCCTGTTGTAAATTCAAAATCAGATGATTATCAAATGCTTATCATAACACCATCGCAATATGAAGCAGACTTTCAGGATTTGGTTGAAAGTTACACAGGCAGAGGGATTAAAGCACAAGTAACAACAACAGAATATATTTATGCAAACTCTACAGGTCAGGATAATCCTGAAAAGATAAGAAATTTTATCATTGGGGAGTACCAGAGCCATTCCGTTGAGTATGTCCTGCTTGGAGGAGATGTGGAATATGTTCCTTACAGGGGATTCTATTGTTATGTCCAATCCGGCAGCGGATACTCTGATAATAATATTCCTGCGGACCTCTATTATTCGGCTTTGGACGGCAATTGGAACGACGACGGAGATAATCGTTGGGGTGAACCCGGTGAGGATGACCTTCTGCCGGATATTGCAGTTGCACGTTTCTCATTCAGCAATGCCACGGAATTATCCAATATGATTCATAAAAGTATCTATTATCAAAATCATCCGGTTTTGGGAGAGCTGAGAGATCCGTTACTTGCCGGTGAGCACCTATGGAGTAACCCCGAAACCTGGGGTGCCGATTATATGAATTTGTTGATTGGAAACAGAAGTGACAACGGATATACTACAAATTGTATTCCACCGGATGATAATATTGACTCCTTGTATGAGCGTAATGTATCCTGGGGTAAAACGGATTTAATGAATAAAATCAACAGTGGTAAACAGTTTGTCCACCACGTCGGCCATGCTAATTCCAATTACGTGGCTCACATGTATAATTCGGATATAACGGATGCTAATTTTTACGGAGCCAACGGAATTGATCATAACTATACATTATTGCAAACTCACGGCTGCATATGCGGGGCTTATGACAACAGCGATTGCATACTTGAAAGGATGGTTTGTATTCAGAATTTCGCCGTTGCAGTCATAGGAAACTCCCGTTACGGCTGGTTTAACGAAGGTCAAACGGAAGGCCCTGCCGAACATCTTCATCGCGAAATGCTGGATGCCCTTTATAATGAAAAGATGAATCATATCGGCTCTGCTTTCGTGGAGTGCAAAATTCAGACGGCACCCTGGGTAACCGCACCCGGACAATGGGAAGACGGAGCATTAAGATGGAACTTTTATGACATAAATATTCTCGGAGATCCTGCGCTTAGCGTGTGGACTGACGAACCGATAACAGAAACTGTGGTTTATGAAGATACGATAAAGACAGGAGCGGCTTCAACAATAGTAAATGTTTCCGAAAACGGCAGTCCTCTTGAAAATTTCACCTGCACTTTCTTAAAAGATGGAATTTTATATGGCTCTGCAAAAACAAATTCCGCCGGTGAGGCTATTGTCATTTTCGACTCGTTGTTCACCGAACCCGGAATTGCCAGTCTCATCGTATCCGGCTATAACTGCCTGCCCGATACGTTTGAAGTGGTTATTGCTCAGGACAACAGGTTTTTTCTCAATACAAAAGTATATCTTGAAGGGCCTTTTAACGGTACGGATATGAATCCGGGAGTATTGATACCCACAGACCAGCCTTTCGACACTGCACCTTGGAATTACACCGGAGATGAAAGCGTTTCAGCGGTTCCGGCCAACGTTGTTGACTGGGTTTTGATTGAGTTAAGGGATACAACACAGGCAGAGCTTGCGAATGAGAATACTCAAATTGCTTTACAGGCAGCCTTTTTATTAAGCGACGGCTCAATAGTATCCTTAGACGGAATTTCTTTTCCGCAATTTGATGTTGAAATTGAAAAAAACCTTTTTGTGATAATACGCCAGAGGAACCATCTTGACGTAATCTCGGCGACCACACCTCCAAAATCAGGCGATACATATTTCTATGACTTTACAAGCTCCGCTTCGCAGGCTCTTGGTAGTGATCCGCAAAAGTACCTTGGGAACGGCCTTTTCGGGATGTACAGCGGTGACTGTAATGCCGACGGAAAAATCAACGGTGATGACAAGACTGCATTGTGGAACCAGAATGCCGGCAAAACAGGATACTACACCACAGACTTTAACCTTGACGGACAATCGGACAATCCCGACAAGAATGAGAAATTAATTCTGAATTTCGGTAAAACCGGCGGAGTGCCGGAGTAGATCTTTGGGGTATTTTGCTATACCTTAACTTCCGTCACTTTGTAATCCCCGGTTATAAGCAAATCAGCCAAAGGTTTTAATTTTTGCACCATTTTATGCTCCTGCGCAAGCGTGGCCCAGCGAACCTCATCCATAACCTCTTTTCCGCGGGCATCTTTTGTGTGTTTTTCTTTTGTTTCAAGGTAGGTGAGATCAATGAAGACCCTAAGATCAACTCCTTCGGCTTTAATGGCATACAACCCGTCAACAATGAGCATATCCACCTCCCCAAAATCGGTTATTAGTCTGTCAACCTGTTCGGTAACAAGGTCAACACAGGGCATTTCGGAAACTCTTTTATTTTTAAAATCGTCAAGGTTTTGATAAATCTCATCCCATTTGTATTCATCCGGGCCCACTACATTTTCAATACCGTTTTTAACACGCCATTCCCGTCTTTCAAGAGGTAGAGTATTGTAGTAATTGTCAGTGTGTAAAGGCTTTGCAAATATTCCGTATTTACGCAAACCTTTGGCTATAACGTGCGTCAATTCGGATTTTCCGGAGCCGGATTCACCCGAAATTGCCACAATGTATCTTTTATCTTTATTTTCAAGGATTTTCCGGATGATGATCTCCCCTGCCTTTTTATGTTTTTCCTGTATTAATAGAATATCTCCAAGCATAGTTCAAATGTCAAAAATCGTGTTTATTTAATTAAAGGTAGTAAGCGAATTCTGTTTTTATTTGTGTCAATCGTAACCAAACAACCTTGTTCGAGGTGACTTTCTAATTTTTGTATAGCTAAAACTACTTTATCGCCAATAGCAACCGGTCTCAAGTCATCCACTCTCACTTGAATAACGCTTGGTGCACAAGCTTTAGTTGCATACAATAAAGCACTAAAGTCAAGGTCATGTGTAAATACAACAAAGTCATTTTTTCTGGCCCAATTCATAATCTCGGTATCAGGGGCATTTTTTGCCCCTATTTCACTCCAATGTATAGCAATATGTCCTGCCTTTTTCAAAAAAGGACCCCATACTGGTGATAAATTCATATCCAAAACTATTTTCATGAAGCTTGTAATGATAAGTCGTACTCTTCAGTTCTCCAAGCAGCATAAGTTAAGGCCGCTTTGATATCATCCTCCTCCAAATAGGGATATAGTTTTAGAATATCCTTAAAAGAAATCCCGGAAGCAACAAGACCGGTAATAGTGCCGACCGTAACTCTCATTCCGCGAATGCAAGGTTTACCACCCATAATATCCGGATCAAATGTTACTCTTTCTATATCAGGAAATTTCATATAGCATAAATTTAAAGCGCAAATTTACACAAAAATATATTATTTTACAATTTTTTCAGTCTGAATAATATTTCCGTTAACTTTCAGCATAACAAAATATATTCCCTTGGGCAATCTATCCAATGAAATTGTAACACTATTCATACCTTTGTCCGAATTAATATCTGTCTTATCAAATACCTTCTCTCCGAAACTGTTGTAAATGGAAATTTCAGCATTTGATTTACCTGCAAGAGAATAGTTGACCGATATTTTATCTCTGAAAGGATTAGGGAAGATACCCGTGATACCGTCATAAACGATATTTTCTTCATCAATTCCGGTGGCACAAGGTATGCAACTACCAAAACAAACGGCAACCAACGTTGTGTCATATTCAGGGACATCAAGAAAACGGTTGAAGCCGCCGAATCCGTCGGGCACACCGCATTCTTCGGGGACTGTTTCGGCAAAATCCCAGCTTATTCCGTTGATAAATTTGTATTGAACCTGCTCAAATGAATTAACGGCGAAAGATATTGCATAAACATTATTTCCCATATCGGTCATTTGGGAAGAGGCGGGATCCCATCCCTGCATTGAACCTGCAATATGTATTCCGTCGGCGGAGATAGTTTGTTCCGACATATCAACCCTGAAAGTAACGGTGACCTGACCTGCACAAGGGAAGCAACTTCCGAAACATACTGCAGTAAGAGTTGTATCCTGTGCGGGAAC
>JALSSR010000190.1 GCA_026984135.1 Bacteroidales bacterium | reverse complement strand
GTTATTGCAGCTCACGACGGCGGCAAAGTAATGAATGCAATGCTGTTTGAGGGGCAGATTGAAGGTGCCGTCCATATGGGGCTTGGTTATGCTCTTACCGAAGATCTGCCAATGATCAACGGCAGACTTGTAAGTACAAAATATAAAGATATTGGTATTTTACGCGCGAAAGAAATGCCTGATGTAGAAGTTATTGCAATTGAAGAGGAAGACCCTGTCGGGCCTTACGGTGCCAAAGGTATCGGTGAAATAGGGCTTGTACCTACCGCTGCTGCCGTTGCAAATGCTTTTTATGCTTTTGACGGTAAAATCAGATTTAAACTGCCGATGAAAAGATAACTTAATCAGCTTAAATATAACAAAAAGCAATCCGGTAAAAACAGTTTGATACCGAATTGCTTTTTATTTCATTATATCCCACCATCATTACAGACGGTACGGAAAAGTCTATTTATTTACCGGTGAACCTGATCTGTCAACCTTTTTTACGGGCATTGCGGTACCGGGTTTTGCAACAACTTTACCTTTAATTCTTAAAGTAACATTAGCATTTTTTGCATTGGAATAAACGTGGATAGTCTTATTTATTATACCTACCCTTTTGGTGTCATATTTAACCTTAATGGTTTCCGTTTGTCCGGGTAACACTGGCTGCCGTGGCCAGGCCGGAATGGTGCAGCCTCAACTCGCCCTTACGTTGGTAAGAATCAAAGGCTCCTTACCTGTGTTTTTAAATGTAAAAACACAATTTCCGTCAGCATTTTGTTCGATTGTTCCATAGTCGTGAACCGTTTTATCGAACTCAATAACAGGTGCATTGGGATTATTAGCCTGCTCGTTGGATTGCTGCTGTTTGGCAATTCTTTCCTTTTCGGCTTTTTGCTTCTCCTGCTTTTGTTGCTCCATAGATTTTTGTTGAACAGTAGTCTGTTTAACCTTTTTCTCTTTTGTCGCAACCTGTGCATTAATTGCAACAGTGGCAAACACCGCTATTGCAAGTGACAAAATAAATTTTTTCATTGTTTTTTATTTTACGTTAATATTGCGCAAATATATTAATTTATTCAAATAGCTATTATTAATTTAACAAATATTTACATTTGTAAATGATTTGTAAATTTTTTTACTTTTACAAACAAAAATAATATAACTATGTCAACAATATTAAACGATGTAAAATACATTGACTGGAAATCCTTAAAGATCATAACAACAAATATAAAAGTTGAAGAGGGTTTGGAAGGCATAATTGAGTTTTCAGATTCTCCTTTCCCGGGAAACAACCTCGACGACGAAATTATTGATTGCAACGGAAGTCTTGTTATGAAGGCCTTTGCAAACGGACACCACCATGTTTATTCGGCACTCGCAAGAGGTATGCCCGCACCTGCCAAGCAACCGCACAATTTCCTTGAAATATTGAAATACATTTGGTGGAACCTCGACAAAAAGTTAGACAAAGAGATAATCGAAGCAAGTGCACTTTTTACGGCAATGGACAGTGCTAAAAACGGTGTTACCTTTGTCATTGATCACCACTCCTCCCCTTTTGCAATTGAGGGCTCCCTTGAAATCATTGCGGATGCATTCGACAAAGTAGGTGTTTCACATCTGCTTTGCTATGAAATATCCGATCGCGACGGAGAAAAGTCTTCGGATGCGGCATTTCGCGAAACGGAGAACTATTTGAACAAAAATCAAGGTCTTGTGGGCCTACATGCCTCTTTTACAGTGGGAGATAAAACACTTTCACGTGCCGTTAAAATTACCGAAAAATTTAATTCGGGTATTCATGTTCACGTAGCGGAAGATATGATTGACGAAGAGGATTCCCTGAAAAAATACGGAAAAAGAGTTATCGAACGGTTTAATGAGGCCGGAGTTCTCCAATTTCAAAAAAGCATCCTCGGACATTGTCTTCATCTTGATGAAAAAGAAAAGCAAATTGTGGAGAATTCCCCGGTATGGATTGTGCAAAACACGGAAAGCAATTTAAACAATAATGTGGGATTCTTTGATTCCCGCGGTCTTGGAAATAATATTTTCACCGGTACCGACGGGATGCACAGCGATATGCTAAGAAGTATCCAAGCTTCCTATTTCACCGGACAACATTTTGATACCATAAATC
>JALSSR010000189.1 GCA_026984135.1 Bacteroidales bacterium | reverse complement strand
GTCATCCTCATTATAGGCAATTGCCCTGCAATCGGTAGGAGCGGTAATTGTGCTTACAAGTGTTTGTGAGCTGAAATCCATCTGGAAAAGGGATGTGTTTGCAGCCGCACCGTAAAAGTAGGTACCGTCATAAGCAAGGTCGCGAACATTGGAGGCCGCACCACAAGTGAAAGTTTCCATGTAGGTACCATCCATTCCATACTTGTAAAAATCACCACCGTTCCATTTGGTAGTGTAAATGTAACTACCGTCAGTTTCAATACCTGCTTCGCCGCCACCGACTCCTACAGGATAATCGAACTGAAGGTCAAACTGGGCGTCAGACACTGTAATTTTATTCAGCTTTTTAGGGCCGAACTCGTTAAATGATTGAGCCCATACCACACTTGCGGAAATTATTACCGCCAAGAGTGATAGTCCTAATTTTGTAAATACTCTCATAATAAATAAAAATTTAGTTAGTAAAAAAAATAATTAATTAACCTTTTTTTCCGACCAGCAAATATAACCTTTTTTTGTATTTTTAAAACTTTTTTTAAACTTTATTTTGTTTTTTTAACATTTGAATTGGTTGAATTATGTGCAGAATTGTTGTTGTTATAACCAAAAATATATATAAAGATATTGATATTCAAGGTGATAAAAATATCTAAACGTTGTTATAAAATTTCCCCTGCCACGAATTATTATTTATCAACATTTTTTTAATAATGGCATTTATTTGGTCGGAACGTATCAATCCCCAGTCGGGAGCGACCAAAAAACGGGGTGGAACTTCCCCCGAAAAACGTTCAATTATGAAATCGGGGTTAAGATTTTCGATAAATTGCACGATAAATTTCAAATAATCATCCAAAGAAAAAAGGTTGAAATCTTCGGGATTTTTGAGATATTGTTTTTCCATTATGGTATTTTTTATTATTTGCAACTGATGAAACTTAATAGTTGTTAGCGGCAATTTTGATATTATATTTGCTTCGGCCGTCATCTCATCTCTCGTTTCTCCGGGAAGTCCGAAAATAAGATGTGCTCCGGTTTTGATACCGTAAGTAGCCGTTTTTTCGATTGCATCAACCGATTGTGCAAATGAGTGCTTTCTGTTTATTCTTTCAAGAGTTTTGTCATAACACGATTCTATTCCGTACTCTATAATAATATAGTATAGTTTTGAAAGTTCCTTCAGATAAGTAAGTTTGTCATCGTCAATACAATCGGGGCGCGTCCCGATTACTAATCCGATAACTTCGGGAAACGCCAAAGCTTCCTCATAAACAGCCTTTAATTCGTCAAGTGATTTATAGGTATTGCTGTAAGCCTGAAAGTAAGCAAGGTATTTATTTGCTCGCCGGTATCTTTTCAGGTGAAATTCAATACCTTCTTCAATCTGTTTTGAAATTGTTTTTGCCGGTTTGCAGTATGAGGGGTTAAATGCATTGTTGTTGCAATAAGTACAACCTCCTTTTCCCAAAGTGCCATCCCTGTTGGGGCAGGTAAATCCGGCATCCACGGATACTTTCTGCACCCGCTCGCCGAATTGCTTTTTAAAATATTCGTTGTAGGAGTTGTAGCGTTGATTATGATTCCAAAGGAAAGACACTATGTATATTTTGAAAGTTAGGTTAAAAAACAAGGTTATATTTTTGAACGAAAAGCTACCTGTTTCCGGCAGCTTTTCGTAAAATATAAGAAAACCTTAAGATATCTCATTCCGTTGCACTTTCAAGCTGTTTGATTATTGAAAAGATAAATATTGCCGAAAGAAGTGTTAATCCTACAAGTAGCAAAAAGAATTGCCAGAGTTCCCATTTATCCCAAAAAGGACCAATAAGACCCGCCATCAAATTACCTATTGCCGTTGCGCCGAGCCAACCTCCCTGTGCAAGGCCTTTGTATTGAGGTGGTGCAACTTTTGAAACAAATGAAATTCCGATAGGACTGAGGAAAAGTTCAGCAATAGTAAGAGTAAAATAAGTGCCGATAAGCCAATATGGCGACCTTAATGTATCGGACACGCCGCCTTCGGCAGACAGGTCGGACGGGCTCATCAATCCACGTGAAGCTAATACCATAATAAGAAAACCTATGGCTGTTATTATCATTCCGATACCGATTTTTCTTGGAGATGATGGTTCCTTACCATATTTACGGAGATAACCAAAGAACCCAATAATAATAGGTGTTAGAAAAACAATAAAAATAGGATTAAATTGCTGGAAGATTTCCGGTGAAATTGGATTTCCATCAGGTTTAAGCTGGCTAATTGAATAGTATGCATAACCGGCACCTGCAAGGGTAAGAACAGTTCCCCAAAGTTTAACCTTGCCTGAATTTCCTTTACCTGTGAGAAGAACGACTCCAAGGATAGCAATTAGTATTGGTAGAAAAGTATTAAGATTAAATAAAATTGCAGTTCCCTTACCGACAGCCGATACTGTGTAATCCTTAGCAAATATTGTAAGTGTGAATCCATTTTGATGAAAAGCCATCCAAAAAAACATAACTACAATAAAAACCAGACCTAATGCAATAAGCCGTTTTTTTGTCTGTTCGGGTGTTAGTTCAACAACTGTATCTTTATTTTTTAATTTCTGTTCTTTGTGAGTTATATCCGCATGTTTGTAATATTTCCTGAAGCCGATGAATATTGCAAAAGAAAGAATCATACTGGCTGCAGCAACAGCGAAACCAGAGTTATAAGCTGCACTTAATCCGTCAATATATTTATGACTAAAATCTGCAAGATTTGTAAAAGCGTCACCCATTTGTGCTTTTGCAAAGGTTTCAAGTTTGGATGTGTCAACAAGTGCTCCTTCCAAATATTTATGAGCTAATCCAGGTATGGCATTATTGTATTCCAGACCTTTCATATTCATAACCCAGGTTCTCATACTCTTTGCAGCATTAGGGGCAAAAAAAGCTCCGATATTAATACCCATATAAAAAATATTAAAAGCGGAGTCCCTTAATTTACTATATTTTGCTTCGTCATACAAATTTCCAACTAAAGCCTGTAAGTTCCCTTTGAAAAGCCCGGTGCCTAATGATATTACAGCAAGAGCACCATAAATAAATATTTCTCCCGTTCCAGGCAAAGCTAATAAAACATATCCGAGAAACATAACAATAATACCCAAAATAATTGTTTTTCCATACCCGAAAACATTATCAGCCAGATAACCGCCGAGCAGGGGAAGGAAATAAATACCAAATAAAAATCCACCATATACCTTTCCCGCTTGAGTAGCATCCCAGCCAAATTTAGCCTGTAGATATAAAACGAAAATTGCCAACATCGTGTAATAACCAAATCTTTCACCCATATTGGCAAAGAATGCAACATAAAGTCCTTTCGGATGACCTTTAAACATAGTTGTAAATGTTAATTTATAATCATTTTAATTGTATTATTGTGAAAAGTGCACAAAAATAATTAAAAATTTGAGCTGGCAAAGTTTTGTTAATAAAAAGATATACCAAACCCCAATTTATTTTTTTGTAAATTATTTTTAGTTTTTGGTGTAATAAGTTTTTATTCATCTCGTCTTTACATAGAATGAACATTAATAGGTTTAAAATAGAAGTGCTTCCGAATAAGAACAAACTCTACAGGTTTGCTTACAGATTGCTTGGTAATTCCATGGATTCGGAGGATATGGTTCAGGAGGTTTTATTGAAATTGTGGGCAAGACGTGAAAAACTCGGAGAATACAAAAATTTGGAAGCGTTTGCAATGGTTGTTCTGAAAAATATGTGCCTTGACAAATTGAAAGCAAAGGGGTACAGGTCTGATGACCTGAATGAAAGAATGAATGATACGGGAAGTCGTTCGCCATACAAAAGCTTGGAACTCACGGATATGTCGGAGAAAGTGAAAATGATAATTGATGAATTGCCCGAACATCAAAAAATGATTATCCATTTGCGTGACGTTGAAGGATATGAGTTTGAGGAGATAGCCGAAGTAATGCAAATGAGCTTGAATTCAATCAGGGTGAACTTGTCAAGAGCAAGAAAAAAAGTAAGGGAAACACTGACAAAAAAATATAGTTATGAATTTGCAGGAAATTGAAACACTGATACGAAAATATGAGGCCGGAGAGACTTCTCTCGCAGAAGAGAAGTTGTTGCGGGGCTTTCTTACAGGCGACGGAGTCCCTGCCCATTTAAAGAGTTTTCGGGATATGTTCTTCTTTTTTGATAAGGAAAGCGGAAAGAGTCTGCCGGGAGAAAGTTTTGACGAAAAGATACTGAATGAAATTGAAAAAGGAAAAGTTGTTTTGCTGAGGCAACAACGAAACCGGCTATTCTATCCGGTAGCGGGAATTGCAGCAACGGTAATTATTCTTATCGGTCTGTTTTTCCACTTTGAAGGGAGCCGGCAACCCCGCATAATTGATACATATAGTAACCCGCAGGCTGCTTATGCGGAAGCACGCAAAGCATTGCTGATTGTCTCGGCTAATCTTAACGAAGGTGTTGGGAAAGTGGCAAATGTCGCAGAATTTAATGACGGGTTGAAAAACCTGAACAACATATCAACTTTTGAAACGGGAGTTGAAAGTCTTGAGAAGATTACAATAATGGAAAATTCAACAAAAACAATAACATTAAAACAATAAAACTATGAAAACATTGAAAATTAAGTTCGTTTTGGCAGCATTTTTATTTGCACCGGTATTTCTTGGTGCACAGACACCTACAGATGCCTTGTTTGATAAATATTCGGGTCGGGAAGGAATTACATCGGTTTATATAACGCAGAATATGTTCAGCCTTTTTGCCGATATTGATACCGAAGAGGACGAGGAAGAGTTTACCGACCTGGTGAAAAATCTGAAATACATTAAAATACTTTCTATTGAGAATGATTCTCTTGGAAAATATAAAGATGTGAATTTCTATAATGATGTGATGAAGGGTAAATCGGCAGCTAATTATGAAGATTTGATGATTATTAAAAAGGATGGTAAGGATGTTAATTTTCTTATAACAAAAGATGGTAAGGTGATTAAGGAATTACTTATGCTGGTGAATGGTAAAAATGAGAAAGTTCTAATTAGTATTCAGGGAGATATTGATTTGAAATCCATTTCAAAACTTTCAAAAGCAATGAAAATTGAAGGGATGGAGGATTTGGAGGAGATAGGAGAGGAGAAGTAGTTGCGAGGGAGCGATGAAGCGAGGGGACGATGGAGCGAGAGGGCGAAGGTGCGAGGGGGCGAAGGGGCGAAGAGGCGAGGGTTGCAGAGATACTTGGTGTTTTGTGTGGAAAGGTGGATTTCCGGAAAGGTTTTGAAAGTCTGCCGGTAGCATATGGAAAGGGTGACGGAATTTATGATAATATTTAAGTAGCAGAATGTCAATGAAATATAAAAGATTAAAATTATGAAAAAAGTAACAATAAATCTAATGCTATATGCTCTGATGACGATACCTTTGTTTTTAAAAGCACAGGATAATCGTGTAAACGATTTTTTCGATAAATATTCCGATAATGATAGCTATACATCGGTGGAAGTTCAAAAAGGTCTTTTCGAACTTTTTGCAACAATAGATTCGGATGACAGGGACTTCGATGAATTTCAAAAGGCAATCGAAGGTATCGAAAAGTTGAGGCTTGTGTCTTATTCAACAAAGAACGGAGATGATTCGGAGAAGGAAAGGTTTTATAATGATATTAAATCATCAATACCGTTCGATAATTATGATGAGTTGATGATAATCAAAAAGCCGGAGGCCAGAATAAATTTTTATTCCAAAGGCGGAGGGAGAAATATAAAAGAGCTTTTGATGGTCGTTGATGGCGATTCGGAAGTGATACTTTTAAGCATAACCGGAAATATTGATTTGAAACACCTTGCCAAATTCGGCTCTTCAATGAATCTTGACGGATTGGATTATTTGAGTGAAATGGACGGCAAATAGTCGCTGACGAATCCGCTTTTATCATATATAAGCCTGTATGGACACCCACCCTGCAATATTTTACGGTGGTTTCCATACAGACTTTTCCGTGTGTTGTATCTAAAACGAATAATGTTTGTCCCGCATACAGCTTCTTATCTCATTAAAATTAACTACTTTTGAAAAAAAACAAAGGTTAGTAATTTTAAAAAGTAAAAGATATGTTCACAAAAGAGACCTACATCGAAAGACGCAAAAAGCTTATTGAAACAGTCGGGGCCGGCATCATCCTTCTTCCCGGCAACGGGGAAAGCCCGATGAACTATACCGATAATACTTATCATTTCAGACAGGATAGTTCATTCCTTTACTATTTCGGACTTGATCATCCTGATCTGATTGCATTTCTTGATACTGATAACGGAAAAGAGATAATTTTCGGTAATGACCTTACAGTGGATGATATTGTTTGGATGGGTGTTAAACCAACTATCGGTGAAAGAGCTTCTCAGGTAGGAATTTACGAGACATATCCTTTAGATAAGCTGGCATCATTTATTGATGAAGCTCAAAGAAAAAAGAGAGAGATACATTTTTTGCCGCCTTACCGTGCCGAAACAAAAGTTCTCCTTTTTGAATTACTGGGAATCAAACCTTCACAGGCAAAGGAGAAATCATCATTAAAGCTGGTGAAGGCAATTGTAAACCAAAGGAATTACAAAACGGCTGAGGAGTTGGCTGAGATTGAAAAGGCGGTGGATATAACGGTAGATATGCACCTTGCGGCTATGCGAATGGCAAGACCGGGTATGAAAGAGTGGGAAATAGCTGCTGCAGTTCATGAGGTTGCCCTTGCCGCCGGAGGTAATCTCTCATTTCCGATTATTGCAACAATAAACGGCGAAACACTTCATAATCACTATCATGGTAATACAATTCAAGAGGGTGATATGTTCCTTCTTGATGCCGGAGCTGAAACGCAAATGCATTACGGAGGAGATCTCTCAAGTACTTTTCCTGTTGGAAAAAGATTTACCGAGAGGCAAAAAGAAATCTATAATGTGGCACTGGCAGCACACGAAGCCGCAATTTCAATGCTGAAGCCGGGTGTTTCCTTTAGGGATGTGCATCTGAAAGCTTGTCTTACAGTAGCCGAAGGAATGAAAGAACTCGGATTTATGAAAGGCGATATGCAGGAAGCTGTTAACGAGGGTGCACACGCTCTCTTTTTCCCTTGCGGAACAGGGCATATGATGGGGCTTGATATTCACGATATGGAAAACCTTGGTGAAGAGTGGGTCGGATACGACGGAGAACCTAAAAGTACACAATTCGGGTTAAAATCGTTAAGACTTGCCCGCGTACTGGAACCGGGTTTTGTCTTTACAATTGAACCCGGAGTATATTTTATACCCGATCTTATTGATATGTGGAAGTCGGAAAATAAGTTTAAAGATTTTATTAACTGGAATAAAGTTGAACAGTATAAAGATTTCGGTGGATGCCGTAATGAAGAGGATTTTGTTATAACCGGTGAAGGGGCAAGATTGTTGGGGAAACCTCTGCCGAAAACAATTGAAGATGTTGAGGCGGAGCGGTAACGGCTTCTAATGAACAGTTGTGCAGTATCGGTTTTTTGTTAAAGCTACCCCCTGCCGGATAAAATTATCAACCTCAAACTTGTTAGAATGTTTTAGTAATCCCCGGCATAATAATTGACTATAGCCGAACATAATAAAAAATATGAATAAAATTGGATTATAATCCAATTTTATTCATAAAATGCAAATATGTTCGGGCATCCTTCAATCTCCTAATCTGTCAACCGCCATTTTAATCTTTCGGGTATCCGTGATTCTCATCTCATATTCCGGAATTTGAGGCAGACTGCCCATATAAATACCGTTTTTCCGGAATTTCATCCGGCTGTCAACAAATTTAAAACCTGTCAGGTGAAATTCTTTCGCACCTGTTTTTTGTTGAAATTCCAAAATGTTATCCTCATTGATGCCGCTACCCGGCATAATTATTATTCTGTTTCCCGCTTTTTCGACAAGTTTTTTAATCAACTCCGCACCATCAACAGCCTTGTCTGTCTGTCCCGATGTAAGTATTCTGTCGGCACCTGTCAGAATAATATCTTCAAGGGCCTTAAAGGGGTCGGGGGTCATGTCGAAAGCACGGTGAAAGGTGACCGACATGGGACGGGCAAGTTCAATAAGTTTTGCCGTACGCTCCACATCAATGTTTCCGTCGGGTTTTAAAATTCCCAGAACTATTCCGTCGGCACCGAGGCTTTTACATACTTCGATATCTTCCTTCATTATTTGATATTCAATGTCGGAATAGCAAAAATCCTGTCCTCTGGGACGTATCATCACGTTGAGCTTGATAGTTAACAATTCCCTTGCTGTTTTGATTGTACCGTATCCCGGGGTTGTCCCTCCCTCGTAAAGATTGTCGCACAGTTCAACTCTCTTTGCTCCTCCCTTTTGTGCTTCAATAGCTGAGGTTACCGATGTCGTGCAGGCTTCAATAAGAAAATCCGTATTCATATTCATAAATTTTGCGGTAAAGATATAAGTTTTTACTGTTACAATTTAAGCTTATGGTATGGGGACAGCAGGATTTATTTTTCTTTTTTTCATTAATTCATACATTTGGACAACTCTATCTTTATCCATTCCTGTGGATTCCGCAAGATATAAATAATCATTCACGGAATAAATGCTTTCAAATGTTTTTGTCTTTGAGTAACCGTATTTGAGGAAGTTATCTTTACCGAAAACATCAACGATTTTTTCCGCTGCTTCCGGATTGCTTTTAATATATAATGAACCTTTAATCCGGTGTTCGGTATTTTTCCAGCGTTTCGTATATAATTCTTTTATTCCGTATTTTTCACCAAGATTATACCACAGAATAAATCCCCCGAATTCATTGGGATGTGACCAAACGACCGCTTTGCCGGATAAATTTCGTCGGGTAATTTTTTCGGCTTGTCTTGCATAATTGTACGCCGGTTGCCATAAATTATCATATTTCCCTTCTTTTGCCAATAGTTTGGAAATAACGGTAGCCGAATAGGTTGCCCAGCCTTCCTCTTCTGCTCCGGGCCACCATTTATGATATGGTATTACACCGAATAAATGGCTGTATTCGTGCAAAACGGCATTTACGGGATCTGGGAAGTTTGCCGATAGATCAGGACTATTTAAAAAGCTGCTATCGGAACATTTTTTTAAATATTTTTCACTAATGATGTTGCCCACAATTCTATTTGGAAATTCGGCGTGAAAGCCACCCGGAGCAATTCCTTTAATAATAAGTTCTTTGACTTCGGGAGAAAATCCGAATTTTTCATCACAAACATTATTAGCTGCTGTGATGACTTTTGCTAATTTTACTGCAATTTCCTTTAGGTTCTCATCTTTATATTTAACAGTTACGTCACCTACCTTTTTCGAATGAAATTCTTCTTCGGTTTTCTTTTCGATAAGTTCTTTGGCCGTCTCGGGTGAAACTATTTTCGGTAGTGCATAATTTAAAAATAGGGCAACTAAAAAGGGTAGGGAAGCTATTAGAATTTCGGTTTTGATTTTTCGGATTTTATACATTGCGGTTGCCATCGTCAAAAAGGCAATGAAAGGCAGGAAAATTGTGAAAAAACTCACCGATAAAACATTGAAAACAAGAAATATTAAGGGTAGCCCAACCAGTGAAACGGCAAAAATTGTTTCAACCGGTAATTTTTTATAATTCTTTCTTAATCCTATGGCAAGAATAACAGTGGAAACGCCTACGCTATTGATCAAACCCAGCAAAATGTGCATACTGCCGGCAGAGCCGTAATTATCTTGCGTATAAGCAATGGATAATAGAAAAATAATGAGAATCAGAAATTTATATCCCCGTTTTTTAATGGAAACAGACAGAGCATCAGCATAGAAATTAATTGCCGAAAATGTCAGAACAAATAAAACGTAACGCATTACCAAAGTGAAATTAAATTCCAATGTAATGTAATATTTTTCGATATAATTATTAAGCAGTAGCCCTGTAAAAACAGGTGTTGCCAATAATAAAACTGCAGTAAAGAGTGGTTTTAATATGTTTGTAATCTGTAGATTATCTTGCCTTTTTATATTGTTAAAAATAAAAAGTATAAGTAGCGGAATGATAAAATCA
>JALSSR010000188.1 GCA_026984135.1 Bacteroidales bacterium | reverse complement strand
ATCCTTTTTGTAAAAGATTTCTTTTTCCAGTCCTTCCTCCACAATTTCCTTTCCCTGCAGATATGTTGACGACTCATAGTTTACCATATCGAAATCAACGCCAAGTCTTTTATAGGTCTTTTCAAATCCGTCATAAGCCCAGGAGTTCATCAGTTTCCAAATTGCCATTGTATCCTCGTCATCATTTTCCCATTTTCTCAACATCTCCTGTGCTTCAAGCATCAGAGGAGTATTTTTGGCAGCATCATCTTCGGTGTAACCCCTGTGCACCATCTCTTCGATCTGTTCTTTATGTTTTTTGTCGAACATCACATAATACTTACCAATGAGATGGTCGCCTTTCAGTCCCGAAGATTCGGGCGTTTCTTCGTTACCCCACTTTTGCCAGGCAAGCATTGACTTGCAGATGTGAATGCCGCGGTCGTTCACAAGGTTGATTTTCATTACCTTTTTTCCGTTTGCTTTCAGAATCTGCGATATGGAATAACCGAGAAGATTATTACGTACATGTCCGAGATGGAGAGGCTTGTTAGTGTTGGGAGAGGAGTATTCAATGACATAAGTCTTTGACCCGTTAGAGCCTTTTAAGCCGAAGTTGCTATCGAAATAATGATTCTCAAAAAAGTCAATCCAGTGTTTATCATCAATATTAAGATTCAGGAATCCTTTTATTACGGAATATCCGGATATGACATTGACATTTGTAACAAGATATTCTCCAACATCCGTAGCAGTATCGGCAGGCGACTTTTTGGATATACGCGACAACGGAAAAACTACGAGGGTGTAATCTCCGTCAAAATCAGGTCTTGTTTTTTCAACCTGTAAAGTTTCGGAAGCGACTTCCTGTCCGTATAGGCTTTTTATAGCATCTGCCGCCTTTTCTGCAATCAGTTTCTCAATCATCTCAAAATAACTTTGGTGCAAAATTAAGATATTTCTTTATTGCAGGTGTAAGTTATGAAAACATTTCACGACTTAGAATATGAAAATCGGTTGAATTGTCTGTTAGACAACAATGTGGGCGGTGTTGACCGGTTAAGGAAAAGGAAAATATTTATAAATAATTTAAACAATAATATTATGAAATGTATGATGACAGATGTTTGCGATAAAATTTCGGAAAAATTAAGTGTATTAAAAGATATCCCGTTGTTGCTGATGCGACTGGTTCTTGCTTATGGGTTTTATGGTCCGGGAATGATGAAATGGGGAAATATTGACGGAATAATAAGTTGGTTCGGAGAGATGGGAATACCGCTGCCCGGATTAAATGCCTACCTTGCCGCTTCAACGGAAGTGGGAGGAGCGTTTCTTTTGCTTATCGGATTCGGCACAAGATTAATCTCAATACCTTTAATGGTTGTGATGCTCGTAGCAATTTTTGCAGTTCATTTACCAAACGGATTCGAATCGGGGAACAACGGCTTTGAAATTCCGGTTTACTACCTGATTATGCTCTTTACCCTGCTTATTTACGGTGGTGGCAATATCAGTCTGTACGGTTTGATTAAAAAAAGAACCGGCAAGTAAAATAATAATGATTTTCATTTTGCTGACCCGTTGGGAAGAAATTCGTGGCGGGTTTTTTTAGTAATTAGTTTGTCAATTATAAATCTAACACTCGGTAAATCAGATAATAAATGCTATTAATGATATAACACACCCCTACACCACTCTCAAGGGGGGAATTATGGTATTTATTTTCTGATTTAAAATTGATTAATATCGCTTTTTTATTTAACTTTAAACAATTTGAATGATTATGGCTTTGAAATCTTTCGGGAGAGTTAATTTTTTAATGAGAAAGTTTATGTACATTTGTGCTTTCAAATTTACGGATATGAAACATATCGTTTATTTTATTCTGGCGACGGGAGTTTTCTTCTCCTGCAACAGCGGTAATCATCAGGCAAATGAAGCAAATAAAGAAGAACCGGCTATGAGCATTAAAAAAGAACCTTTCGGGAAGGTTGATAATAAAGAGGTTTATCTGTTTACCCTGAAAAATAAAAACGGAATGACCGTTAAAATCACTAACTACGGCGGCATAGTAACATCAATATCGGTGCCGGATAAAAACGGCAATTTTGATGATGTGGTTCTTGGTTATGATAATTTGGAGGGATATCTGAAGGAAACTCCCTATTTTGGAGCAATCGTAGGCAGGTACGCTAACAGAATAGCAAAGGGTAAATTTACAATTGACGGAAAGGAGTATAACCTTGCCATCAATAACGGGCCTAATTCGCTTCACGGAGGAATCAAAGGTTTTGATAAGGTGGTTTGGGATGCCGAACCGTTTCAAAAGGCAAACGATACCGGAATAAAACTCCATTATCTTTCAAAAGACGGAGAGGAAGGATATCCGGGCAATCTTGACGTTTCCGTAACTTACACGTTAACAGATGATAATGAACTAAGAATTGAATATTCAGCCACAACGGACAAAGCCACTCCGGTAAATCTTACGCACCACAGCTATTTTAATCTTGCGGGAACTTCGGGTAGGGATATTTTAGGTCAGGTTCTGTTTATTGATGCCGACAGATATACTGTTGTTGATGATAATCTGATTCCCACGGGTGAGCTTGGAGATGTTACGGGTACTCCAATGGATTTCAGAAAACCTGCTGTCGTGGGAAGCGGAATTGACAAAGTGAAAGGCGGATATGACCATAATTATGTTTTGAACAACAAAGGCAAACTTGCGAAAGTAGCCCGACTATACGATCCCGTTTCGGGAAGATATATGGATGTGTTCACCACCGAACCCGGGGTGCAGTTTTATTCCGGTAACTTCCTCGACGGCTCTATCACCGGTAAAAAGGGAGTTATTTATAAAAAGCATTTCGGACTTTGTCTCGAAGCGCAGCATTTTCCCGATTCGCCTAATCATCCCGAATTTCCCAACACGATTTTAAAACCCGGTGAAAAATATACCCAAACAACGGTTTACAAGTTCGGAATAACCGGTTTTTAAATGGCAGATGTGATTTTTAGTTTGATACGTTCAATAATTTCCTCAACTTGTTCCGTCTTGAATGATTTGATCTCTGCAATCTCTTCAACGGTCAAATTTCCGTGAGCATATAAGTCCAGTACCGCTCTGCTTATTTCGGGCAGATTACCGTATGTTTTACCAAGTTCTTTTCGTTTGTCCATATTGCCGGAAATGATATTTGTGTCAACATTCAAAGCGTTCAGGATATTCTCTTCCGATTCACTGTCAAGAATATATACTTTCGGTTTATCATCGTCAAGATGATATGAAATGTCATCGAGGTCTTCTATTAAAACCGTTTCCCCGTCGGCATCCGAAGTAATTTTTTCTTCCATCGTCTTTAGTTCTCCGGCAATCAATGTGTCAATATCAACTTTCTCCGGTATATTATTGTCCTTTGTCATTAACAAATCCAGGACTTCATTCACTGCTTTGAACAGTTTTATTTTCAGTACCTTCTCATCGGTAACATCTTCTATATCCCTGTGGATGATCATATAAACTTCGTCAATAATATCATCTGCCGAATATATTCCCGAGCTAATCTTACCCTTGGCTTTTGCCATACGCAACCGGTTTTTTACATACCTCTTCAACCCGGGCATAAGATTGCTCAGTTCATTATTAAAAGCCTTAACATCACCTCTGTTTTTATGTTCTTTTAAAATATCAACTTTTGTTTTCATAATATCTGTTTATTAATTTTTTACAATCACCGTATCTGTTTTGATTTATCCTTATCAAAATAAATACCTTAATTTCCGGGTAATTTCTCCGGATAGAAAAACAACGGTTTTGAAAATACATTTTTAACAACTTTTAAGATTCCGGGAAAAGAAACAAAAGACAATCTGCCAAAATTGCATATTTTGCATAATGCTATGGAGATATCGTAATTAACAACGGAATGTGAATAAAATAATTAATATCGAAAGCTAATATCATTGCAATATACGACCTTTGTAAACGTTGATTGGTGAATGGTAAAACGATATTTACAGATGAGGATTTACAATTTCATACTTCTTGCATTTTTCTTATTTGCGGGTGCTGCAACGGAGTTATCTGCACAAAACTCGAATAAGCGGATGACCAAGCAGGAGTATATTGACAAGTATGATGAAATTGCCATTGATGAGATGAATAAATTCGGTATTCCTGCGAGTATCACGCTGGCTCAGGGAATGCTGGAATCGGCCAACGGAAACAGTACCCTTGCAAGAAAAGCCAACAATCATTTCGGAATAAAATGCCACAAAGGATGGACAGGGAAGTCCTTTCATATGGATGACGACGCAAAAAACGAATGCTTCAGAAAGTATAAAGACCCGTTGACGTCATTTAAAGACCATTCTGAATTTCTTACGGGCAGACAAAGGTATGCTTTCCTGTTCGATTTGGACATAACCGATTACAAGGGCTGGGCTTACGGACTTAAAAAAGCGGGATATGCCACGAATCCCAAATATCCGCAACTCCTTATCAAAATTATTGAAGATTACGGATTATATGAATATGATAAGCTTTACAAAACGGGAAGAACAAAACTTGCGAAAAAGACGAATGCAAACAAAGAGACTGTTCCCGAAAAGGCAAAATTTGTTAAAACAACACAATCGGGTGTTAAGGTTTATTCAAATAACGGTGTTAAATTTATTTTTGCAAAAAAAGGCGATACCCCGTACAGCATTGCAAAAGAGTTTGATATTTACCAATATCAGGTTAGGAAATATAATCATTTGAGGAGAAAAGATAAAATTGAGGAGGGACAGATAATTTATATCGAAAAGAAAAAGAACAGTAGTAGGATGAAATATCATATTGTTCAGCCCGGAGAAACCCTGTATGACATTTCTGAAAAATATGCCGTTAGATTGAAAAAGTTGTGTAAATATAACAATCTTTCGAAAAATGCCAAACTCTATCCTGATCAGAAGATAAAACTGAGAAAATAAAAAGGTGTTTTTCAGAGTTTTCCAAGAGAAAGTTTCCCGTTTTCACCGTCCCTGCGTTTTTTTTCATTTTCCCAGTCTTCACGAAGCAGTTTTCTCATTTGTGCAATTTGTTCGGGAGTTCCGAGAACAAATAGTTTTGAACCGCGGGAAACTTTTGTGTCGGGGCCGGGATTGAGAACATAGCGTCCGTCGGGAGTTTTAAATCCAATGATGTTTGCACCCGTTTTACGACGTATTCCTATCTCATAAATGGTTTTACGTTTTGCATCCTCCGGAAGGTCTTTGCAGACTATCTCTTCAAGGATAGTCGGGTCGTCACTGTGAACGGAAAGGTGATCGAGAAACTCCACAATGTCAGGATTTGCAACGAGTGCAGCCATGTGTGCTCCTCCCACTTTCTCCGGCATAACAACACTGTCAACACCGGCCATACGCAACTTTTTCTCTGCCAGGTCGTCCGAACCTCTGCTGACAATTACAAGGTTGGGATTCAGTGCACGTGCCGTCAGGACAACATAAAGGTTGTCGGCATCAATAGGTAAGGTTGTTATCAGCGACTTAGCCGTTTTTATATTAGCTTTTATAAGGGTATCGTCAACCGTGGCGTCACCCTCAATAAAAAAGTCGGAATATTCGGGATGCTCCGAAACCATTTCGTGATCTTTGTCAATAACCACAAATTGATGACCATGGGCTGTCAATTCGTCAATAACCTGACGCCCGTTACGTCCGAAACCGCATATTACTACATGATTGTGCATTTTTTTTATAGTTTTGGATTTATAACCTTTTAATAGAATTTGAAGTTGCCCTTCAAAAAAGTGTGTCGAAAGTGTTGTCAGGGCATAGGCATAAGTCGTGAAACTTGAGACTATCAGAATCATTGTAAAAACCTTACCCCCCTGCGAAAGCTTATGTATCTCGCCGAAACCGACTGTGGAGACGGTGATTATTGTCATATAAAGGGCATTTAAAAATTTATCCCCTTCAATAAGCATATATCCCGTAGTACCTACAACGACAATAAAGACTATCATTAATAGCCCGATAATAACTCTTGTGTTGGCAGATAATCTTTCCATTAATTACATTTTTGCCGCACAAAGATAATGAAAGTAAACCATAATTGACATTTTATTATATTTGCAACTTATCTTTTAAAATTATTGTCTTTTCAGTTGAATATGGATGCATAATGATAAAATCAATTCTGACATTACTGTTTCTTTCGGGCATTGTATTCGGTTATGGACAATATTTTTCAAATCCGTCGTTTGAAGGTGTTTATCCCAATCCCAACAATCCTCCGGCAGGATGGGAAAAATGTTCCGGATCGCCAGATACACAGCCTTATACCTGGGATGTCTCACAACAGCCTTCCGACGGTGATTCCTATGCGGGATTTGCCTGGTTAAGCAGTTGGATCGAACGTATTTGGACTCCTCTCGGCACACCCTTTTCAGCCGACAGCTGTTATCATATTAAAATTGACCTGGCTTTTTATCCCCAGATAAATTATTACGGGATAATCCAGTCAACTTACCCTATCAACATCAGATTTATTGCATCCTCCGGTTATTGTCAGGAAGGGGAGGTCTTGTGGCAATCTCCGTTGATAGGATCGGAAAGCTGGCAAACATATGAGTTTAATCTTGAACCTGATGCCGACATTGAAAACATTATGCTCCGGTCATTTTGTGCAAATCCGGGATATCAGGATATCGGGTATCTTCTTGTTGATAATATTCAGGTTATTACACCTCCTCCGCTTGATCTTGGTAATGATACCGTTTTATGTATGAATGATTCGCTCGTGTTGGATCCGGGGACAGGTTTTGTATCCTATCTCTGGCAGGATAATTCAACCGATACCGTTTATATCGTTCACGAACCGGGAGTTTATACAGTGGAGGCTACCTCCGAATACGGCTGTGTTGTGACGGATTCCATTACGGTTGACTATTTTCAGGGTGTTAATCTCGGAAACGATACCGCAATTTGTATCGGTGATACGATTATTTTTTCAGCCGGTACCGGATTTTCAAGCTATTTGTGGAACAACGGCTCTACGGAC
>JALSSR010000187.1 GCA_026984135.1 Bacteroidales bacterium | reverse complement strand
CAATCATCGTCTTCGAACCCGGTGAATACTGGATATGGGTTGAGGTTTCCCTCGGCGACAATTGCTTTGATACCGATTCTTTGTTTTTGACAATTGAAGACTTCGGAACAGAGGTCTCTCTCGGCAATGACACAACTCTGTGTCAGGGTGAGGAGCTGACACTGAATCCAGGGAATTTCGACAATTATTTATGGCAGGACGGCTCAACCGATTCCGTTTACATCGTTTCCCAACCCGGGCTTTACTGGTTAAAGGTAATAGGCGACTGCGGCACTGCCTATGACAGCCTTTATGTGAGCTACTATCCTCCGGTTGATGTTAATATAGGTGAGGATACGGCAATATGCTTCAACGATAATTTGCAGCTTGATGCGGGTTCGGGATTTATGAACTATCTTTGGCAGGACGGTTCCGCAACACAATTTATGAATGTTTATGAAACCGGTACGTATAGCGTAACTGTTGTAAATTATTACGGTTGTGAGGGTTACGATGAGATGTTTGTGACTGTTGAACCGCAAGTGAAACTTCCGAACGACACTTCTATTTGCCAGGGAGATACACTGATATTGAATTTGAACGACAATTTTGATTTTGTTTTGTGGAACGACGGCTCCGGCGGTAATTCCCTCGATATTTACAACGGCGGGACATATTGGGTTGACGTTGATTTCGATATCGGCTGTCCTTCGTCCGATACGGTTACGGTTTCCGAAACGGAAATGCCCGTTGCGGATATTACCGGAAATACGGAACTTTGCGACGGTGATACGTTAACACTTCATACTGTTGACGGTGACTGCGAGTACTTCTGGGACGGCATTGAAGGCTCATCATCATTACAGGTTAAATCCGGCGGACTTTATCATCTTGAGGTGACGAACGTTTGCGGCACGGCATACGATTCAGTTGAAATAACTGAATATCCCGTTCCCCAAGTTTATCTCGGCGAAGATGTGTTGATCTTTCCCGGTCAAACCGTTAACCTTGATGCCGGAGCCGGAGATTATACTTATATGTGGCAGGACGGTTCCGGCGGGAGATATTTTCTTGTGGAGTTTTCCAATGCAGTCGAAAACAGTGTTTTCTATGTGGATGTATCAACAGGTCATTGCAGTAATTCCGATACCGTGAATGTGGAACCTTTTGACATCGAAGTGCCGAATGTTATAACACCCAACGGTGACGGATTCAACGACAGATTTCTCCCGGGCAATAATTGGTACGGAGTAAGCAGTAATAAAATGACAATCTTTAACAGGTGGGGAGAAAAAGTGTGGGAAACATCCGACTTTCCCTCGGGATGGGACGGTAAACAAAACGGACAATATGTCGCCGACGGAACATATTTCTGGGTTTTGGAAATAACTTACGGCCCCGAAAATAAAAAACAGATACTTAAAGGGAGTTTAACAGTTCTCGATAGCGGTAGATAAAGAATAATCCGCAGTGTTGATATTTTTTTAATTCCACGGTTTTTTACATAAGTACATTATATGGACTTGAAGATAACGGATATATTGAGGATGATGAGGGTAATAAATTTTATACCGACGGATTGCAATATTCGGATGTTGATTACAGTCAATTATCGGGTGTGTCATCATACGACGAGCCGATTATGACACTGCCAAATGGTAATGATTCGAAATCGGGAGGGTTTGGTTGGATAACCAATGTTCAAACAAGCGGGTTTTCCCTCGGTATTTCAAGAGACGTGATTAGAAATTTGATTATTGATGTTGAAGGCTTTGGTCAAAGAGCAAAACAAAATAAAAAAACGTTTTATGCCGATATTTTGTATGCAAATGTAAAGGTTGACAATATAGTGTTTTTCGGCTCCAATCCCAATGCCACTGTTTTCGGAGAAGAAATAGGTACGGAGGTGAAGCAATTTAATATTGCGGGTGAGGGAGAACATAAAATTGAAACAAACAATTTCGGCTTTAGAGTTGGGTTTGAGTCAAGAGGTATCGGTGCAACAAAGATAATTCCTTGGTCGGAACAAAATGAACTTTCAAAAGTATTTAATTTGGGCTATAAAACCGAAATAGGAATAAATCCGGGAATAAAAGGCAAAGGATTTTATTTTCTTCTCGGATTGTATCTTGCCGTAAACGGTAAATTGTAAATATTTTTAATCGTCATTAAAGTTAAAAAAACCGTTTACGGTAATGATGCTTCTGTTAACTCAGTGGGCAAAATATCTGAAATTTACGACCAAAGCGGTAAAACATCTTTTGATTTGTACGACTTTAAACAAAATTTATTATCTTTGTCAAAACAATTTTGCGTCGAATACAAATCTCTTAACGATTGGAACGATTCGCCGCAGTTGATTAATGAATTATTCAACAGTACTTTTGAATATGACGCAATGAACAGACCGGTGTCGCATACTTTACCTTCGGGACAAACAGTACGTTATAAATACAATAAAGCCGGACTTACCGAAAAAATTATTACGGACTCCGACGGAATCCAAACGGAATTTGTCAAGGGTATTAGCTACAACGAAAAAGGTCAACGTACCGGAATATATTTCGGAAACAACACCAAAACTGCTTATTCATACGACGAACTTACTTTCAGGTTAACAAGATTGTTGACTACAAGAAATGCCGGCGCCGACATACTCCAAGACATCAACTATACTTATGACCCCGTTGGAAACATAACACATATAACGGATAATGCACAACAGACTTTCTATTTTAACAATCAGGTTATTGCCCCAACAGGCACATACACCTACGATGCCCTATACCGCCTGAAAACAGCCACGGGCAGAGAGTTGACAGCCCTTTCGATGCCTTCGCACGAAGATTTTGTAAATGATATAGCTCTTCCGAATCCGTCGTCCAACGCAATGCAAAACTACGAGCAGCAATATACTTACGACGAATTGGGGAATATTCTGCAAATGAAATCCGTAAGCAATAGCCCTTGGACAAGAGATTATTATTATGAAAACCCCGGCAATAACTATCTGCACGGTCACGACAGTGTGACTGCAGTTTATGATTACGACCGGCACGGCAATATGATACAAATGCCCCATCTTTCGACA
>JALSSR010000186.1 GCA_026984135.1 Bacteroidales bacterium | reverse complement strand
CGGGGATAACCTGTCCGTTGGTTATATATTTGATCACCGGGACAATATCATTCATCTCAAGCTGCTCCTGAGCACTTGTAATTCTTGTATTGATATATGGTTTAAGTCCGTAGGGTACGTGACCACCGAGTTCTTCTTCATACGAATTCAGAAAGTCATCGTATGTATATCCGTAATCAAGCGGATAATAAGGATCATTAACAACATATTGCGATATCATATCCCTGATCTCATCAATTCTTTCCTGATACTGGGGTATGCCAACATATTCATTTATCAATTCATTCATATAAAATGAGAACCTGTCTCGCAAAACCTGATTTGCCATAACACGGATATATAACGGTCTTACATTATCGCCGTGCTGTTGCCAGTCGTAGATATTGCGTGTTCCCCAATCCCTGTCAACCCAGTCAATTCCGTACGTATTGTCCATATCATAGGGAATGTATTCAAATTTTCCGGTTTCCGTATTGCGATAAAGGTAAAAGTTATTGTTATTATAAATATACCCGTCCCAGTTGCCCGTAAAGATATCAACGGCAATTATTTTCAGGTAATCGAATATATTAAAAACCTTGTCCATCTCACAAAGGAATTGGTCGTCCGGTGTATTGTTAAGAATATCAATAAAATGGGCAAGGTCTGAATAGTCATCAAGTTCTTTGTTGGTCTTCAGGTTGTAAACACGCCGGTCGCCAACCGTAAGCTTGTAATTGTCGGGGTCGCTGCCAAGATAATCAAGGTCTGCAGGCCATAGACATTTGTAAAGGTTTCCATCCTGGTTACCAAACCGAGAATCAACAAACTCTTCATCAATGTGTTCCACATTTATATAAAGCCCATAATAATTACCGTTGATATAAACCCTGACGTGATTGGAACGCGACCCGGGAATTTCAAAATCCCTGAATAGGTCCCAGCAAAGTTTTGAACGGATTATGGAGGGATCATTATGTTCGCCGTTAAGATTCATCTTTTCAAGCCCGTGAAATTTTCTTCCCGGGACATAAGTGTTGAACGAGACCTTGAAGGATTTTTTTTGAGAATAGCGTGATGTATTACCCCTTAACCTGAAACCGACATCATAAACCGTATCATTTAACAATCCGTTGTTGAAAACGAATGTTGCATGCCACTCTATATTACTTTCCACATTATCATATATCCATTGGAGGGTGTCGGGATTGATAAAAATATCAACCCTTGCGACATCAACATCCGAAAACACCGGTGATTCTTCGGGAAAAGCGGGTTGACCCGATAACATCGAAGTTATCAATACGAGACTGGCAAAAAGTAAAACCGGCTTTTTCATACTCATTCCTAAAAATGGTCAAAGATAGCATCTTCGGGTGAAAGATTTGCAATAAAACAAAGATTATTTTTTCAATGGCTTCAGCCTGCCGCTTCCGTTATATGCCATTTTAGTCTTTTCCCTGACCGGCTTTCTGACTCTGGTAGGAATATTATAGGTTAATCCAATGCTTGTATATGAATAGTAATCGAAATCCGTACCGTGATGATATGAATCAAGCTTATCGTTTTGTGATTGACGAAGACCGATGTCAAAGGTTACACAAAAATCATCAACAAATTTATAGAAAAAGCCTCCTCCCACGATGAACACGAACTCAGGCACCCTTGATTTTGAGGTAATAACATCTTCCCTTTCTTCAAAGTATTCGGTTTTAACAGAATTAAACAAATAATTCCCAATACCGACATAACCAATTATTCCATAATTATGAGCTTTCCAGGGATTGAACATATTGACAAAATCCAGATTCATTTTTGCATTATATTCCAGAAATTGTGTTTCAAAAGCTATATTTTTCTTCCTTGCTTTAAAACGGCCAATAAGAACCTGACCTGACAATGAAAATGTATTACTAAAACTTTTTGAAACAAGGATACTGAATCCCGGTCCGCTTTCTCTGGACAATTTCATCGGTACATCAGTGTCATAGATGCTAAGATCACCAAAATAGGATGTAACACCCGCATTAACATTTACCGACCAAAGCTCTCCAAATCGAATGTTGTTATCCCCTCCCCACCTCTGGGCAAAACCTCTGTTCGCAACTATAAGGAGCAACAAAATTAAAACAGTTAATATTTTATTTTCAACCCTTTTCATGATATCCGGTCATAGGTTTATTTTTGTGTAAAGATACAACAATTTAGAAGCAAAGTCAAGTTTTTTCCCAAAATAGTTAATATTTCCCGATTTGGGAATATCATTAAAACGTATTGCACTGATTATTAGCATAGTTTATTTCGCTTCTATCAAAACTTGATTAATTTCACTATATATAGGGCAATAGATATGCCAAGGTATGCCAGTACCGGAATATTTTACAATTTAGAAAGACTTTATTGTAAAAGCAGGAAAATACGGTTTATTGAAGCGGCTTGAAATTATCGCTATTTGCCTCTCTTTCAAATTCAACGCCAACCTTTGATTTAAGATAAGGAATTATTGCCGGATCATAATTTGCAACGACATTAACATCAAAGATCATTGTATTATTTTCATCATCCAAATACTCATCGGTTTCGGTTCCCGACAGAAAACGCCAGCCGCTGTCATCTTTATCTTCCGGCTTTTCTCTGTACATAAAACCGACTTTCATACCGTCAACTGTTATTTTATCCGACACTAGCGAGTAACCCATCGGAGGAACAAGGTTCTTAATCTCTTCCGGTTTTATCCTGAACTTATAAATCCTCATAATATTATCTCCTTCCTTTTCGATTCTTGTTACTATTTCGAGAGTATCTTCGCTTTCCACCGTAATTTCTCTCCCTAACAGGATTATAATCCGGGCCATCACCAATATGTGCGGGAAGCCTGACCTTTTGTACAGGTTTACCAAGCAGTTTTTCTATTTCCGCAAATTTGGATTGTTCTTTCGGACTTATCAAAGTTATTGCCACGCCGTCGCTTTCAGCTCGTGCCGTCCTGCCTATGCGATGAATATAATCCTCGCCGTCATTGGGCACGTCATAATTGATTATCAGGTCAATATCTTCAACATCAATACCTCGCGAAAGTATATCTGTGGCAACAAGAATGTTAAGATTTCTGTTTTTAAATTCATTGAGAACTTCCCCTCTCGTTTTCTGATCGAGGTCGGAATGGATATCCTTGACCGAAAGGCCTTTTCTTTTCAAGACATGCGCAAGTTCCTTAGTACTGCTTTTTGTTGAACAAAACACAATTACACTTTTCAGGTGCTCCGAACTTAAAATATGTTCCACGAGAGGCACTTTCTGATTATCATAAACCACATAAGCTACCTGCAACACCTTTTCGGTCGGTTTGGAAACAGCAATGGTAATTTCTTCGGGATTATCGAGTATTTTACCTGCAAGTTGTCTTATTTTTGCCGGCATTGTAGCCGAAAACAGCAGGGTTTGTCTCTTTTCAGGCAGGAATGAGATAATTTTCATAATATCATCGTGAAAGCCCATATCAAGCATTCTGTCTGCCTCGTCAAGGACTAAAAACTCCAGCCTTTCGACTGCCACATACCCCATTTGCAGGTGGGCAATAAGACGCCCCGGTGTTCCTACTATCACATCGGCACCCTGCGACAGAGCTATTTTTTCCTGAGAAAAGGATGTTCCGTCGGTACCGCCGTAAACGGCAATGGAGCTGACATGGGTAAAGTATGAAAGCCCTTCCATCTGTTGGTCAATCTGAATGGCAAGCTCCCGTGTAGGGACAATAACCAAGGCTCTGACATGCTCGTCTTTTTTTGTTAAAACTATTTTGTTGATAACAGGCAGCAGAAATGCCGCTGTTTTACCTGTTCCTGTCTGTGCGGCCCCAATCAAATCCTTGCCCTGCATTATTGCCGGTATGGCTTTCTCCTGTATGGGGGTTGCGGTCTCAAATCCGATAGACTCTATTCCTTCGAGCACCCGCGGGTCAAAATTAAACTCTTTAAACTTCAATGTACTTCAATATCTTTTAGTTATTTTTTGCAAAGATAATCAAAATATGCCAATTTTTACATTTCCGTCATCCATATCTCTGGAATACCACGTAACGGCAGATCATAAAAATCAGAATCTGAAGCTATAAGTCAGATACGGGATACCCGGGAAGAGGCTGACTTTCTTCAACACCTTATTATTGCGTTTTGTGGGATCGGGATTTTCATAATCATTATCAATATAGACAAAAAAAGCATTTTGTCTGAAATATGCATTATAAATTCCCACACTCCAAGTGCGGCTGCCCCATTTGGTCTTTTTGTGAAAATTCAATCCTATATCAAGTCTGTGATATGCAGGCATTCGATAGTTGTTACGATTCTGAACATTCTCAACATAAGGTAATTCGGAAAAAACATTACTACCTCCACCAAGATAGTTATTGTAATCGTCAAGCGAAAGATATTTGTCAAAGGGTAGTGTAACTGCTATTCCGGTACCGTACACCCATGTTGCTCCCACGTCAAACCGTTCGTTCTTTTTCCAAAGAACAACAACCGAAACATCATGTCTTCTGTCGTAGCGGTAGGGATATTTTTTATCGCTAACCTCTTTAAACAACCTGGTGGACCAGGACAAAGTATATCCGACCCAACCGGTGAACTTACCCAAGTTTTTACGAACAAGGAACTCAGCACCGTAACTCCACCCTTTTCCGGTCGTGACCATATCCTGCCAGATATTTGAAGCGCTGAAGTATGATGCTCCAGGTTTATATGTTATGAGGTTATCCATCCATTTATAAAACCCTTCAACCTGCACTTCAAAACTTTTGTTGATATTATACACCGAACCGACTGCTATCTGGTCAGACTGCATAGGTTTGATTTTTTCCGTCACCGGGACCCACAAATCGGTGGGAAGCCCTATTGAAGTATTCGACAGCAAATGTATATATTGTGTCATCCTTGCATAGGAAGCTTTTACCGACATCCTTTCCGACACCAGATACCTGACCGATAATCTTGGCTGTATCGAATGATAAAACTTATTTCCAACTGCAAAACCCGAAAAATGGATGCCTGCATTTGCCTTTATTCTTGCACCAACCTTGAAATCATCTTCAAAATAAGCATCAATTTCATTGGCATAAATAGCGTTATTACCGAACACGGTATCTATATTGCTTCCGGCATCTTCCGTTCTCTTTTCGGAGTAAGCATTAATACCGGGATTAAATTTGTGATATATATTGCTTGCACCAAAACGTATATATTGGGACGTATTCGGAACAAAATCAAAATCAACACTTCCCGCCCAATCATCAATACCTGAAAAATAGTTAAACCTATATTCTTCGGAATAAGATTGATCCTGAGACTTATATTGCTCAAACACATCAAATTTATATCTCGAATATGACATTCTCGCGTTGGCAAAAAGCTTATTATTGAACATATAATTCCATCGCAGTGAGGTTGTTATATTACCCCACCTGAGAGCAAAATTATCTTCATCCGACAGCGTCTCACTCTTGTATATCTCATCAGCATAAGCTTTATCACTGCCCATATATGCGCTCAGGTAGAGACGGCTTTTTTCGGAGAATTTATGATTGATTTTAGCATTCAAATCATAAAAATAGTATCCCGTATTAAGGGTAGTACCATAATTCTGCTTGGAAGCCATTTTTATAAAAGGTTTTGCCAAAATATCAATATAGGTTCGCCTGCCTGATATGATAAATGATGTTTTATCTTTGATAATCGGACCTTCAACGGTGAGTTTTGCCGCTATAAATCCTACGGAACCGGTAACGTGAAATTCTTTAGAGTTACCCTCTTTCATACGTATATCAAGTACCGATGAAAGTCTTCCGCCGTATCTTGCCGGAAAGCCACCTTTTACAAGACTAACCGAATTAATTGCATCGGCATTGAAAACCGAGAAAAACCCGAACAAGTGATTTGCATTGTAAACAGGAACACCATCAAGCAGTATCAGATTTTGATCGGGACCACCACCGCGCACATACAAACCGCTCGCACCCTCATTACCGGACTGAATACCCGGCAAAAGTTGCAATGTCTTTATAATATCAACTTCTCCCATAAAAACAGGTAGCGACTTAACCATTTGCATGGGGAGTTTTGTAACGCTCATCTGCGAACTTTGAACAGCATTCTCAATACGGGAACTCTCCACAACAACCTCATCCAATTCAACGGCAGGTTGCAACAATACATTTATAGTAGTGTCACTTTTAAGATATAGTGTCAACACTTTGGGATTATATCCGACGAAAGAAAACTTAATTGTAATTGTTCCGGGAGATTGCGAAAAACTGTAGAAACCGTAATTGTTAGTTATGGTTCCCTGATAGGTTTTTACATTGTAAACATTTGCTCCGAGCAGTTTTTCACCGGTGGAAGAATCCTCAACAAATCCCGAAAGGGTCACTTTTTGCGAAAACGCAAATAAATGGACTACGGTTAGCAACAAAAACAAGATTCCTTTTCTCACGATCATTTATTTTTGGATTTCATATAAATATTTAAATGATATTGTATCGCTGCCGGCCCCTCCGAAGATACCGTAACCATTATCAACATTTGTGTAAATGAGTACAGGTTCGGTAAAAGGGTCGGAGCTACCGCCGTTTTCATAATATAAACTCCTGGTTTTGTCGTATTTATAATAATCTTCACTCATTGTGGAAAGAAATACCGTATAAGTAAGTTCAACACTGTCGGAATTCATACCCGAATTTTCATCGGGATAAAAATAGACGTACGTATTAAAATCAACTGTTACATCATTACCGTCATTCAGGACATCACTCCAGAGTAAATATGAATAATCTTTGTCATACAGATGTGAATTTGCATCGTCAACATAAACGTATTGCCTTTCAACAAATGTGACTCCATCATTATCAGTATAACTGACAAAGCAATCCAGGCGATAATAGTTCTCAACACCAGCAGGATCATGGTATTGCAATTTACAGTCAATAACCGTTTCGGGATAACCGTAATCCGTTGTAATGCGTATTGTAGTATCAAAATCGTTAACGGGTATAAAATCCGGCAGTCCGGTCTCGGCCGATATTGTTGTGTACCCTGCCTTTTCAACCTCAACTTTATAAATATGTGCTCTTGACGGATAAAACCCTGACTTCAAATAATAACCGTTATTGCCCTCATCAAGATTAAAAAGGAACTCTCCGTCCTTAAAAACCTTCACGACAGCACCTTGTATAAAAGGCAAATTTTGTTGGGTTTCATTTTCAAAAACGTGAACCGTTTTGCTGATATTAACTTTAAAAATGCTATCCGGATTAATAATTCCGTTTATCACAAGTTTAGGCTCGGTCTTAGGAATATCATCATTAATATTTTTTATACAGGAAGAGGTAAACAGGGCCGTCAAAAAAACCGCAAACACAAAACTTCTTCTTTTTCCAAACATATATAAAAGGTTATAATTACATATAAAGGACAGAAAAAAAAACTAAACGTTGCACTAAATTTTAAAGCGACGGCCCAATATGCCCACCGAACAGGTGGAAAAAAAGTGGAATTAACAATTACGTCGAATCCTGTGACAAAGCTATTTTCAAAGATCGTTTAAAACATCATCAACGATGACGACATCGGGAGTATTATCATATTCTTTCACAGGATTATAAGTCCCGTAAATTTAAGATGCATGCTTATGTTCAGACCTAACCTTTTTCAAATCCATCTTGCAGACCGGACATTTACCCGGCTTGTCATACATTTTATCTCCTTCACATTTCATCGGACATTGATAATGAGCCTGTGTCATTTCAACCTTTTTCAAATCCATTTTACAGACCGGACATTTGCCGGGTTTGTCATACATTTTATCTCCTTCGCACTTCATAGGGCACTGATAATGGGCCTCTGCCATATCACCGTGTTCCTGCCCTTCATTCATATTGTGATCGTGCTCATGTTCAGCCTCAACAGCTTCGTGTTGATGTTCGTTACTTTTATTATTTGAAGTATTTCCACACCCTGAAAGAGTGATACTTCCGGCTACAAATAAAATTGCCGCCAAAACCGTTAAATAAGATTTTCTGATTTTCATTTTGTTGTTTTATTTGCTGTTAATATATAAATTTTCAAACTAAAAGTTAGTGACTATGATTATGGTCATTATGTTCGTGTCCACTGCTGGCTTTTCGCAGGGATCTTACATAAGCATAAACATTATTAATATCCTTTGCACTAAGAACACTTTTCCAACCGACCATAGCTGTTCCTTTAATGCCGTTTTTGATAATATACAAACGTCCATTATCGGAATAAAACATTGAATGTTCAGGGTCAGTAAAGTCTGCAGGTTTGGGATTGAGTGCCTTAGCAGCAGGACCGTCGCCTTTACCGGATTCACCATGACAACTTTGGCAAACTTTAATATACACTGCTTTTCCAGCCTCAATCTCTGCATCTGTTGAGTGTGGAATTTCCATATCATAATCATCACCAAGCTCACCTTTCAGCCATCCCCGTACATCATTCATATGATTCATATGGCCTCCGCCCGCTTCGCTATGCATATGCTCACCCATTGTGCCGCCTTCATTATGTTCTTTCTCATTCCCATCATGTGAGTGCATCCCGGATTGAGAATTACCGGCAGGATTCCCGCAGGAGCTTATCAGAAACAAACCGAGCATCACTCCTGTTATCAATTTTAAATTTCTTATTGTCATAATTCTATAATTAAATTAAAGTTATTTAAAGTTAAATGATCATAAACAAAACCAATAGTTAGTAAAGCTCCTCAGGATATTACCGCTTTAACCTCAAAGCATTTGCTATGACCGAAACAGAGCTGAAACTCATTGCTGCAGCGGCAATAATAGGGCTTAACAATATTCCGAAAAAAGGAAATAAAATCCCGGCGGCAACAGGAACACCAAGTGAATTGTACACAAAAGCAAAGAAAAGATTTTGCTTGATATTGCACATTACTTTATGGCTCAGTTCACGGGCGCGGACTATTCCGTCAAGGTTTCCCTTAACAAGGGTTATCTCGGCACTTTGCATTGCAATATCTGTACCCGTACCCATAGCTATACCGACATTTGCCTGTGCCAGTGCAGGAGCATCATTTATTCCGTCGCCTGCCATTGCAACAATATGGCCTTTTTCCTGCAACTCCTTAACCTTATTGTATTTATCATCGGGAAGACAGTTAGCCTGATACCCGTTAAGGTGTAAAGTGTCGGAAACCGCTTTTGCAGTTAGTTCGTTATCACCCGTAAGCATAAATACCGAAATACCCGCATGCTGAAGCTCTTTGATAGCCTTTGCCGAAGTGGGTTTTATGGCATCTGAAACACTGACTATTCCTTCCACTTTATTGTCAACAACAAGATACATAACCGTTTGTCCCGCAGCCTGCCACTCTTCAACTGTTTTCTTGTTTTCATCGGATACTGAAGCAGAGAAGTATTCAACAAGACGGTTGTTACCAATACCTATGTTCTTACCCATATAAACGGCTTTTACCCCTTTTCCGGTAACGGATTCAAAATTTTCAACATTAAAAAGTTCAATCCCTTTTTCTTTTGCACCTCCAACAATAGAATCGGCAATGGGATGTTCACTATCCGCATCAACTGAAGCTGCATATCGGAGCACATCATCATCACTTAAAGCACCAAAAGAGATATACCCTTTCAGACTTGGTTTTCCTTCCGTTATTGTTCCCGTTTTATCAATAATCAGAGTATCAACCTTGTTCATTTCTTCAATTGCCTGGGCATCTTTCACCAAAACACCCGCCTGCGCCATTCTTCCGGTACCGACCATAATAGACATCGGGGTAGCAAGTCCAAGGGCACAGGGGCAGGCAATTATCAACACCGCAACGGCATTCACGAAAGCGTAAACATATGCGGGTTCTGGTCCCCATACAGCCCAAACCACAAAGGTTATAACAGCAATGGAAATAACTGTTTGCACAAAATATTTAGCCACGATATCGGCAAGTTTTTGAATAGGTGCACGTGACCTGCTTGCCTGATTTACCATTTCAATTATTTGCGAAAGCAGTGTGTCGCTTCCAACCTTCTCGGCTTTCATCAGGAATGCCGTTTTACCGTTAATTGTTCCTGCCGTAACCTTATCACCTGCAGTTTTACCCGAAGGTATAGGCTCCCCGGTGATCATACT
>JALSSR010000185.1 GCA_026984135.1 Bacteroidales bacterium | reverse complement strand
GAATTTGGACGTGTAGAGGTAAATGAGATTTGTGCTATTGAAAAATCAATAGTGGCATAATTTATTATCATTCATAGGTGATGCCGATAATCATATTATAGTTTTTCTTTTTCTTGTGTTTTTTGTGCGGTAGATTGAAAAAGGAATTTACCGGAAATAATTTGCCGGGGTTTTTGTGCAATAAAAAATTAAAGTAAGTGCGGGCTATAAAGTAGTCGCTTTCTTTGGTGGTTGTGGCGAGTTCGGGATATATCCACTCCCAATTCTTAAGCTTTTTCTTAATTTCAACGGGGTGATTGTGTGCATCGAACACCCCGAAGCTTTTGATACAGAAAAACAGACCGTCATCCGGCATGGTGATATCTTTGTCTATCCGGGTCCAAACAATGTCTTTCGTATCTAATGAAACGGGAATGGTATCCGATTCGTATAATTTTTTCCCGGGCATTCCGTTATTGTTCTCGTAAATATTGTAGCGCACCAACACTTTTAGTTTTTTTCGTATTTTACGGTATTTGTTGGGTGTTAGAAAAAATACCTTGAATTTAAAACCGAAGGAAAGGATTTTTTTGTTACGCAACTTCTCCTTGGGAATAATATGCATACAATTCCGGCTATTCTTTAATAAACCGAGACTCCAAATGCTGTTTCCTTTCAACGGCTTGATTTCCTTTGCATTTTTATGATAGGTGAGGATAACGTCGGGTAATAAATTATCTGCCGGAGATAGGAAAATCGTATCCTTTTCCGGTATCAATGTCTTTTCTCGGTAGCCGTAATCGGAAACGGTGATTTTTCCATAATTCTTTTTATAGATAAAACTGCCGTTGGCATCGGGATAGATTGTGCCGCTATGCCATTGAATTTTGGCAAAAGGAAGCGGTTCCCCGCTCAAAGAATCGGCTATGACGATTTTTTGAGCGGAGATCTCCGTGTTAATCGTAATTATAACATATAGAAGCAATTTTATTATTTGAGCTCGGGATGATTTCATATTTACCAATTACAAGGTTTAGGATCATCACAATGAACAGCAACCCAAAAAACATAATAACAACAAACTGTTATACAAGTATCATAGGTCTCTCCGGGAAAATCTTGACAATGTTCTCCCCAAAAATACGCTTTTTGGGATGTATTACCATTACTTACGTTATCAAAGAAATCGAAATTTTGCATTTGTTCCGGTCGGGCTTCGTTTCCGGTTGCCGGGTTACGGGGATTGAAATGAAAACGGTCCGTATGTCCTGTGGTATTATCCACAACATAAATATTTGAGGTACTGTAATTTACATCTGCAAAATACAATATTTTATCTTTTCCCAAGGGAGTTACCACATAACCTTTGTGGTTTTTATCACTCAACAGAATCTCCCGGACAACCAAAGGTTTGTTATCGACCACCGTGGTTTTCTTCCGTCCGAAAGTGTAGGCGCTATGATAGTAATTGTCTAAGAACGCAATTACCCGGTCTTTATGACCGGTATTCCTGTCGGTTGTTTGAATTTCTTGTTTACAAGATAAAACAATGCCGAATAATACAAGAAATAATCCGTAAAAAATTTTTTTCATAGTTTCCGATTTTACAAGTTAAAGAAAATTGCCTACTCCCGCTTGTTTTAGGCCGGCGTTTCGGCTTTCCCCGGCCGGGTTGTTTTTTTAATTAAAACACTTATCCTCTTGCGAGGTTTTTCCGTATTCAAGCCTTTTTTCGTAACTTGCAAGGGCAAGTTATGGCTTGCGTTTGTGGGCGATACCGCTTGTATCAACTTATGATACGGCGGTTTCTTTTTTCTCATTATAGGTTTGGCTATCTCATAGGCTTATTATTTTAATGTTAAACTTTGGTACAAAGTAAAAAAAAATAAAAAGCAAGCTTTTTTGTGATTTTTTATATTTTCAATGGATTGTAATTTTTTTTGCGAAAATGGGAATTAATTAAGGGAAATATGGGGAAATGTTGCGGGATTTTTAAAGTTTGAAGTGGGGGATAGCGGGAGGGATATGACACCCCCCGGCCCCTCTCATAGAGGGGAGCCTGGATTTTACTTTTTCCATCGATGAAAAAGTAACAAAAAATCTAGCCTTAGAAAAATCGCCTATACTTATCGGCCTCGAAGCTAAAATAAAATAACTCGGTTTTGCCCAGGGCAAAACCTCAGACAGAT
>JALSSR010000184.1 GCA_026984135.1 Bacteroidales bacterium | reverse complement strand
TGAGGTTTGTTTTCTGGGGAGGCTTTCTTTTATTGGCATTGTTAACAAAAAATCTGGTTTTTGAAAACATTAATATGGTTGGGATTGTTTCTCGTAGTATGATATATGGCCCCGGATTGATTTTACTCTGGGTTCTGGCTGTTCTTTTATTTGAGATTGTTTACAGTAAAAGGTTCTGGTGCCGCTATGTTTGCCCTGTCGGTGCAACGTGGGCCATAACAGGAAAAGCTGCGCCTCTCGGCATAAAATTCGAACTTGACAAGTGCGCTCATTGTGCTGACTGTCAGGATGTTTGCCTTGTACCACATACCTTATGGTTTGTAAAACGTGGTAAGGCTACCGATAAAACTCATTACACTGGCTCCGACTGTACCAGATGCGGACTTTGTGTGGATGTTTGCCCGGGTGAAGCATTGAAATTTTCGATAAAAGGACTGGATAAATTGGTTTAAATAAATAAAGAGAGACTGAATTGGAAGATTTGATAAAAATCAAAGGGTTATCCAAATCCTTTAAAAAGCTAACGGTTGTTAAAAACCTCACCACAAACTTTGCCGGGGGTGAACGCATTGCCCTTATTGGACAGAACGGAGCAGGAAAAACAACGCTAATACGTTGCATCCTGGGGCAATACGTTTTTGACGGGCAATTGGATGTTCTCGGAATGAACCCGCGAACACACAGAAAAGAAATACTTCAGGAGGTCGGGTTCGTTCCGCAAACACCTCCACCGTTGAAAATGACGGTTAAAGAATTGCTTGAGTTTATTGCAAAAATCACAAATACCGAAAAAGACAAGTTTAGAGAGTTGAGTCACTCTATGGGATTAAATATTGAAGATAATCTTTCAAAACCGTTCTTTAAATTATCCGGCGGGATGAAGCAAAAACTCCTGATAGCCTTTGCCTTAGGCAGAAATCCGAAAATATTACTGATGGACGAACCTTCGGCAAACCTTGACCCGGCAGCACGCGAAATTTTGTTTTCAAAATTGAAGGAATTTTCAAAAAATGCGCTGATGATCTTAAGCAGCCACAGAATGAGCGAGTTGTCAACTTTGGTAAACAGAGTTGTTGAAATGGACCTGGGAGAAATCACAATTGATAAAAAAGTTAATTGACATTATTAAAAGGAAATTATCGGAAAATATTAATTGAAAAATTATAAAAAAATGAAAAAAATTGGGTTTCTAATGATAGTGCTCATCGGTTTCGGTTGTAGTTCGGAGCCCGACCAAAGTCCACGTGAGATTAACTGGGACAGGGATGTTTGCGCTCAATGCCTTATGGGTATTGCCGACCAAAACTATGCAGTGCAGGCAATCAATAAATATGAAGATGTTATCTGGTTTGATGATATCGGATGCCTTGTCGAATATATGAAAAGCGACGACTGGAAAAGATTTAACGGTGAAAGTGCCAAAATATGGGTAGGTGATTGCGAAACCGGTAAATGGATTGATGCCAAAAAAGCGTGGTACAGGTTTGGTGACACAACACCTATGGGCTATGGATACGGAGCCTTAAAAGAGAAACGTGATTCCACATACGATTTTAATACAATGATAAAAAGAATTGAAGAAGGGAAAACAAAGAGGGAAGATTTTATCAAAAAACATAAAATGATGGATAAAGAATAGATGTTTATAATAACTACAAACTCATAACTCACTAACACACAAGATAAAATGGATAAAAGCATAATAGAAATAACAATACTAGATGTCAGGCAAAATTTGCGATCACGGTGGTTCTGGGTTTACAGCCTTCTGTTCGGAGGCTTTGTGGCTATAATGTTTGCTATGGGAATAACGGAATCGCAAATAATAGGCTTTGTGGGTCTGAGCAGACTAATGGTAACCTTTATGCAGGTTAGCATGGTTATTTTGCCAATTTATGTGTTGATTTCCACCGTGAGGTCGGTTGTGGGTGACAGGGAATCCAATGTTATGGAATACATCCTTTCGTTACCTGTTTCATTTACAGGCTATTTCTGGGGAAAATTTATCGGGAGGTTTATCGTAATATATGTACCGGTATTCATCGCACTATTGGGTGCGGCTATTTGGGGAACCATAACAAACATTGATGTTCCCTGGAATTTGTTTACCTATTACAGTTTTCTGCTCGGCGCAATGGTATTCTGTTTTCTCGGTATCGGGATGTTCATATCCGCCATTGCCCGTTCGCAGGATATGGCGGTAAGTTCAGCATTCATAATATGGCTCATACTTGTTGCATTTCTTGATTTGCTATTAATGGGTATTATGCTGAAAATGAGAATGAATCCCGAAATTGTTATAGGTGTCGGGATGATAAATCCGCTACAGGTTTTCAGAACCGCTGTTCTGGCACTTTTCGACCCGAAACTAACGGTTATGGGACCGGCATCATATTACATTCTCGATATTGTTACCCGAAATGTTTTCATAGTCTTTGCAATAGCTTATCCCGTACTTCTCGGTGCTTTACTTGGAATTCTCGGAAACAGGCATTTTAATAAAAATGATATAATTTGATCCATGAAGAAAGATATATACATAAAATTACAACGGCTTTTTCTCCTAACGCTCCCCGTTTTATTCTTTGCCTGCAGCAATAGTACAGGTAAAAAAGATGATTCCAACGGACTTTTCACCGGCATACCGGATACGACAAACATGTTTGAGGTAGCAAATTTCCTTGAAGATGACCAGGTTGAAGCAATTATCAATGAACACACAACCACACTATCAGGAAAGGAAAGGAAAAAGGGCATTGTTCCCGTTCCGCAGCCGACGGATGATTTCAGAAGGGTTAATCTTGACAATATTTACTGGAGAGGTGTTCAAATTCCGGATTGTGATTTCAGGGGTGCAAGTATAAGGTCTGCCGATTGCAACGAGGGCAATTTTGAACATTCCGATTTCAGGGTTGCAGATATTCGTTGGACATTCTTTGATAATTCAAACCTGAAAAATTGTGATTTTAAGCAAGCCAAATTGTTTCACGTTCACGTTACCGATGCTGTTTTGGACAGTACCGACTTCAGAGGTGCAAATATGTTCGGAATGGAAGGGCACAGGGCAAGCCTGAGAGACTGTAATTTTTCGGGTGCTTTGATGAAAGATTCCGAATTTCTTGATGCCGACTTCACGGGCAGTAAGATTGTTAAGACAAAACTGTTCAGAGCTGTTCTGGTGGGTGCTAAACTGGATAGCGTGGATTTCAGCTATTCCGATTTTACAGGGGCAGGTCTTGAAAAAGCAACTTTCATTAATTCGAGATTGCTATATGCCAATATGCAAGGAACGCACCTTCAGGGTGCCGACTTTACAGGTGCCGATTTGAAAGGTGTAAATTTTTTCGGGGCTGAATTTGAAAGCACCATCTTCGACGGTGCTAAAAATATTCCCGAATCAATAAAAGAAATGATTGTTGACGGAAAAATAACCGGTGTTGCCTTTAAAGGTGAAAACAAGGATTAAAAATGAAAAATTACTTAATTACTTTGGCAAATGTTGTATTGGTATCGTTGATACTTGCGATTGTTGTCTCTTGTAATAACTCCCACAATACCGAATCTTCCGGCAGCGGAGACAAGTCAGGATCGAAAATTATTGATACGGCAAGCAATTCTGAAAATGACACATCAAAACATTTTAAAGGAGCTCCGTCTTCACCTCTTCAGAACGGATATTATTCCATTGATTTAAAAGAAAGCAAACTGGAATGGTTTTGCGTTATTCATAAAGGATACACACTTTTTAAGAATGGTACGATTACAGTTGAAAATGGAAAAATTAAAAACGGAACTTTTAAAATAATTATGGACAGTATCAATGATACGGACATTGACTACTATTTAATGAGAGCCACTCTTGTAAACACTCTTAAATCGGATATGTTTTTTGATGTAAAAAAATTCCCCTACTCCACATTCAACATTACCGAAGTAAATGACAAAGGAGACAACAGATATGAAATAAAAGGAGATCTGAAAATTATGAGCACCGTTAATCCAATCACTTTTATCAGCACAATAACAACCAAAAACGATACATTATTTGCAAAATCGGAAAGATTTTCAATTAATAGGACAAAATGGGGAATAACCATCTATTCAAAAAACTTTCCTCAAACCGATGACAGTTTTCTTTTCACCGATTACGTTGATTTTGAGATCACTCTCGTAATGCACAGGCAAAAAGCACCTTAACCGGACTACTTCTTTTTTCCCTCTTCATTTAATGCGGCAATTTCAGCATGCAGCCCTTCTATCTCTTTTTCCAGTTCGCCGACCTTTGCTTTCAGTCTTTTGGTAAGTGCTTTTTCACTGCTCAGACTTTTACTAAGCTTAGTTTTTTCATCTTCCAGTGTTGAAATTTTTCCTTTCAGCGAGATTATCTCGGTAAGATATTCGGATATCTTATTATTTAGCAGCTCTGTATTATTATCAGCCATAACAATTAATTTTAAAGATTAATAACGGATAGTCAGTTTTTGTCCTACAATGATCATATCAGGATTTTCAATGTTGTTTTCTTCGGCAATTTCCTTGTACTTATAGCCGTTGCCATAAATTTTCCGTGCAATACGGTATAGGGTCTCCCCTTCTCCGACAACATAGGTAGTCTTCTTTTGGGCTTTCTCTTTCATTTCTGCATTAACCTTGTCTGTCAATTCTTTATTACGAACGGCCATCATTTCATTTTGCTTTTTCAGTTGAGCAACCTCGTTTTGCAGCCTCGCAACTTCATTTTGCACAATACTTTCATCCGGCTTTTTCTCATTGTTAAAACTCCCGAGACAACTGATTATCCAGGCTACCAGAGCAATGAGAAACAATGCGGAAATAATGTAACCGAAAATCAATCGGTTTTTTGATGTTTTATGAATCTTCTCTGAAAGGTGAAACGCTTCCAGGTCGGAATGGCAATGCGGGCAGGTTACCGCATCTTCAGCCAAACCGTCTGTGTGACATACCGGACATTCCATAATTACATTTTTAAGTTAAATTAAATATCAAAAGTTGCGAAATATATAAATATTTTTGATATTTTCCAAATTTTTTTAAAAGAAAAATTATTTTTAGTTATTTCAGAAATGATATATTTGCAAAAAATTAAAACTTCTTAACATATAATTATGAAAATAAAAATGAGCTATTTAAAAATTGTTATCGCAAACATCTTAATTTTTTATTCTACACTAATCTTTTCTCAGGTATCAATAAATACTGACGGTTCAAGCCCGGATAATTCAGCAATGCTGGATGTAAAAAGCAACAACAAAGGATTTCTTTTGCCGAGGATGACTACTACGGAGCGCGATCAGATTCAGCAACCTGCCGAAGGCTTAATGATTTTTAATACATCCGATAATGCTCTGAATTATTTTTCAGGACAGGTATGGTTCACTGTCAATAGCGTTAATCTATGCAGCCCGGTAATCAGCACTCAACCTGTTGATTTTGCAGGATGTGCCGGTGTTAATGCAACTTTTACAACTTCTGCAAATGGTGACGGTTTGAGTTATTTATGGCAAGAGGATCAAGGAGCCGGATTTTCCGACATTACCGACGGCGGGATTTATTCAGGTGCAAATACAAACAGCCTTATTATTTCCGGAATTTTGTTGTCTATGAATAATTATACGTATCGCTGTATCATTAGCGGGACTTGTCCTCCCGCAGATACTACGACTGTAGTCTCGTTAGGGGTTTATAGTCCTGTTCAAATCACAGACCACCCTTATCCGCAGCAAGGTTGTGAATTTTCTACGGTGCACTTTAGCGTTGGTGCAACCGGCGACAACCTTTCATATCAATGGCAGGAAGATAGCGGAAACGGATTTGTAAATACCTATTATAACGGATACAACACAGACCTTCTTGATGTTGATGTTTACTCCGGAATGGACGGCTACTTATACCGTTGCATAGTAACGGACAACTGCTCCAACGCCGATACATCAGGCAGCGCCGGACTAACCGTATTTACTATTATTTACATAAATACCCCACCGGCAAATCAAACTGTAACAGCAGGCGGGAATGCATCTTTTTCGGTTTCGGTAACAGGAGATGTTATTGGATATCAATGGGAAGAAGACCAGGGTAACGGATATGCCCCCTTATCCGACGGTGGTATTTATTCCGGCGCAAACACACAAACACTGACAATTACCGGTGTAACCTCATCAATGAACGGATATCAATACAGATGCACAATGTATGGCAATTGCAATGTGGAGACGTCTCCGGGTGCTACGTTAACGGTGAATTAAACCCATATTTTTTGCTTTTTTAACATAAAAACAAATTGAGGTTATTTATCTTTGCCTCATAAAAAATTTATAGCTATGCTTTTAAAGATACATCCTGAAAATCCATCACCCCGCCAGATTAAAACAGTCATCGAATGTCTGAATGACGGAGGAGTGATAATATTTCCTACTGACACTATCTATGCCCTGGGATGCGATATTTACAAGTCAAGAGCAATTGACAGAGTTGCGCAAATCAAAGGCATTAAAAAGGAAAAAGCCAATTTTTCATTCATTTGCAGTGATTTGAGCCAGCTTTCCGATTTCACAAAACCAATTTCCAATGAAGTGTTCAAGCTAATGCGCAAAACTCTTCCCGGCCCCTACACTTATATCCTGAGGGCTAATAATAATGTCCCGAAAATATTCCAAAGCAAAAAAAAGACGGTAGGAATCAGGATTCCCGATAATAATATTCCTGTCGAGATAATCAGAGAACTCGGCAATCCTCTACTTTCCACATCAATTCATGATGAGGACGAGATAATTGAATACAGCACCGACCCCGAACTGATTTATGAAAAGTATAAAAATATGGTGGATATCGTCATTGCCGGAGGTCACGGAGATAATAATCCGTCAACAATTATTGATTGCACAGGTGATGAGATTGTCATTGTTCGTGAGGGGAAAGGCGAGATCTAATATTTTTTGAACGATGATAACCAAAGGAAATATATTTTCAGAAACGTTACCGAAAGGTGACGAACCGGAAGTTTTCCAAGAATTGCATAGAAGCAACCAAATAGTGATAGAAAAAATAACCACATTCGGTTCATTAAAAAAGCCCGGAGAGTGGTACGATCAAGAAAAAGATGAGTGGGTAATACTTTTGCAAGGGGAAGCCGAACTTGAATTTGCTGGAGATAAAGATATAAAATTATCTTCCGGCGACTACTTATTTATCCCGTCACACAAGCGTCACAGAGTAATAAAAACAAGCGCATCGCCTCATTGCATATGGCTTGCTGTGCACAGCATTTCGGATTAAAAAATAAAAAAATATTTTTTTTATTAAAAATCTTGGATTAATTAAAAAATAAAGTACTTTTGCACCTCCAAAAAATGATTCCGTAGCTCAGCCGGTAGAGCAACGGCCTTTTAAGCCGTGGGTCCTGGGTTCGAATCCCAGCGGGATCACAGCAAGCCTCTGATTTTCAGGGGCTTTTTCTATTTCACTAAAATCACTTTTGGCTTTTTTCCACCTTTTCCTCCGGTTCCGCCCTTATAATACTTCATAGCCGTGGACATATATTTATTCAGTTCGGCAATTCTATGTTCGTGCGAGGGATGGGTTGAGAGGAACTCCGGTGGTTGCGGACCTCCGGTTTTCTCCATTCGCTCCCAAAAAACCGGTGCTTCATGCGGATCATAGCCTGCCATTGACATAAATATCAAGCCGAGTTTGTCTGCCTCTTTTTCCTGCAAACGGCTGTACGGAAGCATAGCTCCGTAAGTTGAACCTATTGCATAAGCAGTATAATAAATTTGTTGCATCTGTTCAGGTTCATCTTTTATTGCAACCGAAAGTGCCACACCTCCAAGCTGCTGAATCATCTGCTGGCTCATCCTCTCCCTTCCATGATTGGCAACAGCATGTGCTATTTCATGTCCCATAACAACTGCCACTCCCTTCTCATCCTTACAGACAGGCATTATTCCGGTATAAAAAGCAACCTTACCTCCCGGCATACACCAGGCATTAACCGTTTTATCATCCTGTATCAGGTTGAACTCCCACTGATAGCCTTCAAGATTTTTCGAAAGATTATTTTGAGCCATAAAGTCCTCTACGGCCTTTTCAATTTTCGCCCCAACCCTCTTTATCATTGCAACCTGCTCCGTATTCGTTGACAGTTTACTTTGCTTTAACACATCCCGGTAGCTTGTGAAACTCAAAGGAAGTATTTCACTGTTCGGAATGAGTGATACCTGTTTTCTTCCTGTTAACGGTACTGTTGCACAACCAAACAAAAGTACCATCATCAATAAAATACCGAACTTACTTTTTATCATTTTTATTTACTTTGTGTAGGCAATTTCACAGATTACAAAAATACAAAATTGTTCCGACGAATACTTTTGTTTCATTAAATAAATCAGGATAAGATAAAAAACGTAATTATGAAAAATGACAAAAGCAAGAAACGGGTGAATAAAAGTCTTTACAGAGAGGCCTCTATCTTATTGATCATATTATTAAACTCAGTGGTATTATAAAGTCTTGTCAGGAAAATAATTTTTTTTGTTTTCATATCAATAACCACATTTCTTGTAACACCTGCCCCTTCCTTAGCAAACAATTTAAATATTTTCCCGTCCGGGTCAAGAGCCATCGGATATGTAATCTTCATTTGTTCTTTAAAAGCTTTGACCTTCCCCAAGGGTTCTTCGTAATCAACACCAATCAAAAGAACACCTCTATCTTTAAACTCCTGCCACAACTCAGCCTCAAGATGAGGCATCTCCTTCCGGCACACGGAGCACCAGCCGGCAGTGAACTGAAGAACCACTATCTTTGAATCAAGTGAGTAAAGAGACATATGCTTACCTTCAACAAATTGAAATTCGATATCAGGCACACTATCGCCGACTTTCACAATATAGCCCCTGTCGGATTCCTGATTAAAAGCAGATAGATTCAGCAGAACAAGAAAAAAATTTAAAAACAAATATTTATATCTGATTATTTCCATATAATCTGCAAAAATATGTTTTTTTTACATTTAATTAATTATCCAGGACATCTTTTTCCTCTTTTCATGTGTCTATTAGTTATTAAATTCAAAAAAATGTATAATTCAAAAATTAACAAAAATGAAAAAAATTTACACATTACTCACTTTACTCGGATTGTCAGTATTTACTTTTGGACAGACCTATTTAAGTGAAGATTTCAGTTCAAACCAAATGCCACCTGACGGCTGGACAATTGACGCTCAGGCAGCACAATGGTCGGTTTCTAACTCAGGTAATGCAGGCGGAATTGCGCCCGAAGCCAATTTTCACTGGGTTCAGGGTGTTGCCACAAGTCGTTTGATTTCACCTGTGGTTGATTTAACCGGAATTTCTTCAATAACTTTCAGCTTTAATCATTACCTTGATGATTACAATCACACAAACTATTCATTAGGTGTTGCTACAACATCGGGAGGCAGTGGAATATGGACAGATGTATGGACATTAGTTCCATCCGGTAACGTTGGGCCGGAGAATGTTGCCTTTGAAATCAGCAATTCGGATGTTGGTCAGCCTGATTTCCAGATTTGCCTTTATTTTGATGGAGATATGTATAATTTGAATGACTGGTTCATTGATGATATCCTCCTTTTTATTCCTTACAACCTGGATGCCGAAATGGTTTCACTTAACAATCTTCCATTTACAGGTGAGCCTATGGAAATAACCGGAACCGTTAAGAATGTCGGGACAACTCAAATCAATTCAATGGATATTGACTGGGAAGTAAACGGTGAAGTTCATTCTACAACCTTTGACAATCTTGCTCTTGATTTTGGAGACACCTATGATTTCACATGTGCCGATCTTTTTGATTTTCCCGTGGGAACATATGATGTAACCGTTACTATTACAAGCGTAAACGGAACAACAGATGACAACCCCGACAACAACCAGCTTACAACGACAATCAGTGTTATGAGTAATGTGGTTTACAAGAAACCATGTCTTGAAGAGTTTACAGCTTCAACCTGCGGCCCTTGTGCCGGATTTAACAGCTCCTTCTCACCTTGGTGCGACGAACATATTGATGATATTACACTGATCAAATACCAGATGAACTGGCCGGGTAGCGGTGACCCTTATTACACTGAAGAGGGAGGTATAAGAAAAGACTTTTATGGTGTTACCGGTGTTCCTTCACTGTTTACCAATGGAGCTTTCACGGGGACTCCG
>JALSSR010000183.1 GCA_026984135.1 Bacteroidales bacterium | reverse complement strand
TATCATGGTTCGGCAGTTATCGCTCTCATAGCAATTCTGCTCAATAACAACGGTTATATGAAGTTCCTGAACAAATCACACCTGCACGATTTTTCAAAATATATCTTTATGCCCGCCATACTTTTCGGATATATGTGGTATTCGCAGTATATGCTCATCTGGTATGCCAATATTCCCGAAGAGACCACCTATTTTGTCACCCGGCGTAATTTGAGCCAAACTCTTTTTGTAGCTAATATTACACTGAATTTCATAATCCCCTTCGTTGTGCTGTTACCTAATTTTCTTGCGAAAAACAGAAATGTGCTGATTGCCGTAATAGCCATCATTCTCGTAGGGCATTATGTGGATGTTTTTGAGGAGATAATGCCCGGAGCCACCGGAGCATATACTTTCGGTTTTACCGAAATAGGGACGTTCCTCGGATTTGCCGGTCTGTTTGTTTTTATGACTGCAAACACGCTGTCCAAAGCAAATCTGATACCTGTGAATCACCCCTATCTGAACGAAAGTTTACAGCATCATCTGCATTAAAAATATTTTAACACACATTAATAAAAGCCTCTGAATATCAGGGGCTTTTTCGTATCCATAAAGTTATATAAGGGTTGTTATTTTGTCGGCACACATTTAACCGTCAATCTTTTGCCTAACAACAATTTCCTTCCCCCTGTATTTGACCGGCTCGTCAACTTTTGTTTCCGGCTCCATTTCAACACCATGGCAGTCTTTAACCCAAACGATATTAAAGGTCCTTGCTTTAAGAATTCCGGGAAATTTGCCCTTTAACTCCCCTATTGTAAGCTCCTGTTATGGTTCATACCAATTGAATTCCATTGTGGAATAGATTCCTTTTTCTTAATTACAATTGTCTTTTCGTCTTCATAAAGTACAAAAGGGGCTAAAGCAAACATAACTCGAAGAAATTTGCATTTTAGTTTTGTATAAGGTTTATCCGGTTTTTGACAGATACTTATTTACTAAACACAATCACCTTATTAATCTTCACAACCGTACCGGCAGCAAAGATTTTCCCGACATCATCTTCATTAACTCCTATTTTAGTATAGAGGTGTGGTGGAACGCTTATATCGGCAAGATAGATATTTCCGACATATTTTGAGGCTTTATGTTTAAAAAGACATGTTTTGGGTAATGCCAGTGTCAGGGTTGCATTTGCTTTTACGGTAGGGTCTTCCGGCATTCCGTCGGTAAGATTCAATCCCGAAGGTGCATCAAGGGAAATAACGGGGATACCGGAGGCATTTATTTCTTCGATAAGCTCTTTGGCACGGCCTTCGGGTTTGCCTTTTAGACTGTATCCTATTATTCCGTCAATTATGACATCGGCATCAGGATCAATTTTCTCCCCGACATTAACACCCATTTTTAAAAGAATATCGAATTGCTGTTGTGTCACCTTTTTCATTTTGCGTTGTGACGACAGAATAACTTTCACTTCGGCACCCCAGTTATGCAATCTTCTCGCAGCTACGAGTGCACCGCCGCCGTTTCCTCCGGTACCGGCTACAACTACCACCTTCTTCAGGTGGGGTTTATTATGAAAGATTAATTTGTTCACGAGAAATGCAAGATTTGCTCCTGCATTTTCCATCATACGGGTCAAGTCAATGCCGTATTCTTCAATCATCAGCCTGTCAACTTCAATCATCTCCTCGGTCGAAATATGAGGAACTGTTCCTTTATAGTGTGGAATCATAATTATTCGAATTAAAATCTGTTAGTGCGTGCATGGCAGTATGGTTTGCCTCCCGTTTTTTCGTAATACTCCTGATGATAGTTCTCGGCCTTCCAGAACTTTGTGGCTTTTGTAACTTTCGTAACCACATCGTAACCTTTGTCTCTCAGTATTTTAATTAATTTTTCTGCCGTATCTTTTTGCTCATCACTCAGATAGAATACCTCAGAGCGGTACTGGTCACCAATATCGGGTCCCTGCCTGTCAAGTTGGGTAGGATCGTGTATTTCAAAAAAAAGCTTTGCCAACTTTTCGTAAGAGGTTTTTTGCGGGTCAAACACTACCTCAATGGCTTCGGCATGCCCTGTTGTGTGGGAGCAAACCTGTTCATAAGTCGGATTTTCGGTATGTCCGCCGATGTATCCGGCCGACACCGAAATAACATCCGGTTCTTTCATAAAATAATATTCCATACCCCAAAAACAACCTCCTGCAAAAATAGCCGTATCAGTTTTCATTTTATCATCAATTTTATCGGGCACAAAATTAAGGGAAATAGAGTTAACACAATGTCTGACATTTTTAGAAGTAAAACCTTCCCCTTCAAAAACGTGACCGAGGTGAGCACCGCAGTTGGCGCAGACTATTTCCGTCCTCATACCGTCGGCATCGGGAATACGCTTAACGGCACCTTCTATTTCATCATCAAAACTGGGCCAGCCGCAGTGAGAATCAAACTTGTCACTCGACTTATACAAGGCGGCACCACAACGTTTGCACGTGTATGTTCCGTCATCTTTTAAGTCAACATATTTTCCTGTCCAGGGAATTTCCGTGCCTTTATGTAAAATAACACGTTCTTCTTCCTTTGTCAATTTATTGTATTTCATATTCTTATTATCCGTTTGTCCGTAACTTGTTGTCAAGAATAGAATATTCAGCAGTAATAGTATAGTAGCACTTTTCATATTTATAAAACAGTAAAATGTGAGATTTGTTTTTTAAAAAAGATAAAAAAGCAAGATACGAAACGACATTATATTTTAATAAACTTTCTGTTTATTATTGAGTCTTTCATGGTAATATGCAGAAAATAAACACCGTTGGGGATTGGTGAAATATTAATATCGGATTTAATATATCAAATAAGTTTCCGGTAAATTTTCTATTACTCAAACTCTTTCGGCACTCCGCAGATCATCACGAAGTCCTTATCCTTTGATGTATTGCGGTATTGATGTTTTTCGTTGGGCAGGACAAGTGCAAAATCACCTGCTTTTATCGGCTGCTTATCTCCATTCTCATTAACAAGAACACCCTCGCCTTCAATGAGATAGTTCATATGCTCGTAGGGATGTTGATGGTATGGTGTATAACCTCCAGGCTCAACGGTAAATACTCTGAATGAATAAACGGGTACTCCGTCCTTTTGTGAAAGGGGAATTTGTTTCCACGCATTTTCGGCACCTTCCATTTCTACTTTTTGCTTTTGGACACTTTTTAACGATACTATTTTCATTTGTTTCGATGTTTGTTTGTAGGAAGTAACAATGTTTTACCGTTTTTGGTTCACGCGGCGACGCAATGATTTTGGTTTCACGCAGCGACGCGGCGACGCAACGTTTTTGGTTCAGGTGGCGATGCGGCGACGCAATGATTTTGGTTTCACGCGGCGACGCAGCGACGCAATGTTTTTTTCACGCGGCGACGCGGCGACGCAACGTTTTTGGTTCACGCAGCGACGCGGCGACGCAATGATTTTGGTTCACGCAGCGACGCGGCGACGCGGCGTTTTTATTTTTCACGTAAGAGACCTTCGGTAAGCCAGTTTGCTACTGCCTGCCGGTTATCTTCAATAACAAATCTTTTCTGGTCACGACTGTTCTGAATGTTTCCCAGTTCTATAAAAACAGCCACAGGCTTTGTCTTTCGTAACAGATGCAGGTTTCTCGACTTAACCGTTCCGTAATAACCTCTTCCGCTTTGATGTTTGTTGTACTTTTCTTCAACGGTTTTCATCATCAGAGTGGCAAGTTTCTTACCGGTTTTGCTTCTTTGATTATAGTAGAAAAACATATCCACCTTCTCGCCTTTGCTGCGGGAATCAACGTGAAGAATGATCGCCCGTTGTTTTTTTACTCCTTTCTTTTTATTTATTGCATAAAGTCTGTTTATGGCATTAACACGTTGATTCAAACGTTTTATCTGATTCAGAGGTATGGTTTGATTTTTATAACATACTTCGTCTTTGTCCGGTTTCAGGACTTTTTCGTCGCGTATTCCGTCGTTGGGGTCTCGAATAATTACATAAACCGAAGCGCCATGTTCTATCAGGTCTTTTGCAAGCCGGAGAGCAATGTCGTAGGCATACTCATCTTCGGTGATACGTTTTCCGTTATATTTTCCCATTGCTCCCGGGTCGGGACCGCCATGTCCGGAGACGATATAGTAAACGCAGCCCTTTAGCTTGTTGTCTTTTATTTCAACCTTTTCATTGTCTTTCCCGAAGATGGGATACCTTTTCACAGTGGTTCCCGAAGGAGCATCGGAACCGTTTTTAACTTTTTTGACCGCGGCTCCTTTGCAATAAAGATATTCATAAGGAACCCACAAGATATTGTCAACACGGTAATCCTTTTTTCGTAAGCCGTTCTTTTGTGCCTGCTCGTTAAATGCCTGTATCCTTTTTGCAAGCTTCAAATCATAATTGTTCAATGTGCTCCGTATGCTTTTCCCGTTATATTTATATATCATAATGGGAAGTTTGTAAGATTTTCCTTTTAAAAGATTTAAATCCTTTAGCCCGTTTATTTCCTTAAATTTATTCAGATTGCAAGCTGTCGTTTCCAGACTGTATCTCCGCAGCATAGCATAAACACCTTCACCCTTTTCGGGAGTCACTTTCAGATATTTTTCATTCCCGGCAAACAGAGTTGTGGTAAAAAAAAGAAATCCGACAATTATTTTAAATGACAATTTCATATCTGTTAATCCCTTTTATCCAATATTAAATCACTATAAGAAGCGGGAACAAGTTCTTTTTCGGTTATCCCGAAAAGATTTAAATAGTATTTACACTGCTTCATAAGTATTTCCTGCCCTGTTTCTCCCGAATCATCTATTGCTTCTATCTCAACAAAGATGCCAAGTCCTTTAACATTATCAATATGAAATTTAACATTATTGATAAAATAAATCTCCCTTGTTTTATCAACAACAGCCAAAACCCCAAGCGATTCCTCAAGCAGGCTTTTTAATTCCGAACCGGGTTTTGACTTGTAGAGTTTCACATCCGACATTTTGGGGCCGGGTTTATTATCCCTTTTGTAATAGATAAGAGCATTTTCAATATTACCTTCCCTCAGTTTTAACCTTCCGTTTACAACATTAAAATATGTATCAACCTGATGGTCGGTACCCACAAAACCGGCATCTCTGCTTATTAGTATTTGCCGGATTCTGCCCGGGTCTGAAGACTTTGCCTTTATTTCCACATTAACTATTGACATAGTATTTTTATTTGCCTCAAAAATAGTTTTATTAACAGTCGGTTTTCGTATGTAGTCAATTAAAATATTAAACGGGTTATTAACAAAAAACGGTATTTCACAAAACTACAAATTAAGCATACCGGTGTTATGGTCGAAATAGTCGGAAAGCGACATTCCGGTATAGTTTGTAAGGCGTTTTGTATCGCTAATAAAATCGAAGACATTGTTTTTCAATCTGATGACGGCAATATCGTCATATTGCGTGTATTCAAAAAAATCTTACGGAAGGTCTGCTTTCATAACAAGGACTATTAATATTAACGTAAAAACCAAAGTACAAATAAACTGATGCTGAACGAAAAATGCAAATTTCTTCGAGTTAATTTACTATAACTATGACAGTTACATCAAAGAAAGTTTGCAAAGTTTACGACCAACAGACGTCCGTCAGGATGCGTTACAGTATAAACTAAATTATCCCGAACCTCAGCAAGTCATAAAAACTACTTATCAGGCTCTGATTGCTTTTCCTTAAAAATAGCAAAGCCCACTGTTATCTGTAAAGTTGAGTTTGCATAGTTTCCGGGAATATTGCCAAGATAGTCCTTTTGACTTTTAAAGCCAAACGGCAATCCCATATTATATCGCAAGCCAACATCAAGCAGGTCTGAAATGTAATAACGGACACCAATATCAATTCCCATATCAAAACTTTTCAGCATATCATTGGATGTCATTAAAAGACCAAACTCAGGGCCAATTTCAATATCCAATTTTTCAACCGGTTTATAAAAAAACATTACCGGCCAGCTTAAATAATTGAGATTGATCTTGTCAGTTGTTCCTTCAAACTTTTTATTATATCCCTTATTGGAAAAAAGGATATCAACCTGCATACCGAGATTATCCAAAAACAGGACATTAACAAAGCATCCCGCATTGTAACCTGCTTTAGCCTTGAATTCCGCATTATTCAGACTGTCGAGTGCAGAAGTTACTATAAGGTCCGACGAGTTAAATCCGCCTTTGAACCCTCCTTTAAACTGAGCAATAGAATATAACGACACGCCAAGTGTCAAAGCCAAAAGAATAACAATTTTTTTCATTCGCAAATTACTTTTCGTCTTTATCCTTGCAAGCAACAAATACAAGCATACCGAAAATCCCGAACATAATAAACGGAATGGCAAACAGGAACCAGTATCTGTAATATTTTACAAACCAGAAACTTCCGGTAAAAAAGCCGATTATCCCCATTAGTATTAAAAATCCACCGAACAATCCGGAAGCCATTCCGAGAAATTTAAAAAGTTTTGAGTTATTCATAATTTTCGTTTTTATGATTGAGGGGTCAAATTTACAAAAATTTTTAAACGGCTTACCACACAAAATACATTTCGCCACAGTAAACTTCTTTTTATATGATAATAATCATATCACCGGCATTTTAAATAAAAGGATTATTACAGCTATTACTGATGGGCAGGCTCTTTAGTGACAAATAGATTTATTTGCAATTTCATAAACTTTCCGTTATTTTTTTTGTTATTTAACAAACAACTTCAAAATAGATATACTTTTGCAGTTTAATAAAAAAACAACGAAAAATGAAAAAGCTCAACAATATACTTTTCTCAATGCAACTGACAGGGACACTGTTATTGCTTTTTGCCGTATCAATAGGCTATGCTACAATTATTGAGAACGATTTCGGGGCAGAAACCTCCAAAGCTCTTATTTACAACGCAACCTGGTTCAACATAATGCTTCTTCTTCTCGCCGTAAATCTAACGGGCAGCATCATAAAACATAAGATGTATAAAAAGGAAAAATGGGCTGTCTTTCTGTTCCATCTTGCTTTTCTGATAATATTTATCGGCTCTGCAGTAACAAGATTCATAGGTTTTGAAGGAATGATGTCAATCAGGGAAGGGGCGGCATCAAATGAAATGTCCTCAAGCAAAAGCTATGTTGTTATAGATGCGGATTACAACGGAAATCATTATGAAAACAGCAAACACGTTTTTGCAACTCCCCTGTCCGTTAAAAAGGTTAAAGACTCTTTTACCGTTGGTGATAAGAAGGTTGAAGTTGAGGTTGTTGATTATTTTACCAATGCGGCCGAAACCTGGGTTGAGGGACAAGACGGTTCGAAAATGGTTTGGATAGTGGTTTCGGATAAAAATAGCGGCAGAAAAGACCTGCATCTTCTGGAAGGAGAGGTTTTAAACTTCGGAGGCAAACGTTTCAGTTTGAATAATAATGACAGTGATGCTGAAATAAAATTATTCTCCAATGAAAGTGGGCTTGGCTTGATTGCCGACGATTCCTTAACATTTATGGAGATGTCATCGGGTAAAAAAACCGTTTTTACTCCCGATACTTTACTAAAACTCAAACAGATGAATCTTTACACCTATGGAGATTTAAATTTTGTGGTAAAAAAATATTACGAAAGCGCTGTTAAGAAACTTGTGAGTACGGAAGGGCAGCAGGGAATGGCCTCTTTTGATGCTTTTGTTGCAAAAGTGACCGTCGGAGATAAGAGTGACAATATTGAGGTTTACGGAGGCAAGGGGTTTAAAAGCAAACCAAGCCGAATTACGGTAAACGGTGTTACCGTTCAAATATACTACGGGCCGAAAATCATTAAGCTTCCTTTCTCCATTAAACTGAAAGACTTTGAGCTTGAGCGTTATCCGGGCTCCAACAGTCCTTCCTCTTACGCAAGTGAAGTTGTCGTAATTGATAAAGAAAAAAACATTGAAATGCCTTTCAGGATATATATGAACCACGTTTTGAATTATCGCGGGTACAGGTTTTTCCAATCATCATACGATAAAGATGAAAAAGGAACGGTTTTGTCGGTAAACCACGACGGGTTGGGTACGGGAATAACATACATCGGCTATTTATTGATGGCTTTGGGTATGTTTGCCGCACTATTCAGCAGGCATAGCCGTTTTCAGTTTCTTGCACGGATGTCTTCAAAATTACACTATTCCCGAAAAACAGCTGCCATAGTTCTTTTGATGGCAGGTTCGCTTTTCTTTTCAGGAAATAAGATATATGCCGCCGATAATGTTTCGAGTGAATTGCCTGCGATAAATAAAGACCAGGCAAAGCAATTCGGGCTTCTTTTAATACAGGAGCGCGACGGCAGGATAAGACCGGTAAGCTCTCTGGCATCGGAGGTACTCCGAAAGATTGCAAGAAAAGACAGTTACAAAGGCCAAACTCCCGAACAGGTCTTTCTCGGAATGATTGTCTTTACCGACAAATGGCAAAATGAACCTATAATCAAAGTTAATCATCCGGAGTTGCAAAAATTGCTCGGCTTGTCGGGAAAATATGCAGCTTTTAATCAAATAGTTGATTTCCGGTCACAAAACTCTTACAAACTGCGAAATTATGTTGAAACCGCCTATGCAAAAAAACCTTCGGAACAAAGTAAATTCGACAAGGAAGTTTTGAAAGTGGATGAAAGGATAAACATTTTTTATATGATCTATTCGGGAACTTTTCTGCGTATTTTTCCGGTACCCGGTGATGAAAATCACAAATGGATAACTGCGGACGAGTCGAAAAAATATTTTTCGGGTGATGAGGAGATTTTTGTGAGGGGTATTTTGCCGATGTATTACGAAGAGATCAGGAAAGCAACATCATCTGGTGACTGGTCAACGGCAGACCAATATCTTGGACATATCAAATCGTTCCAGAAAAAATACGGAGCTGAAATAATACCTCCCGAATCGAAGGTCACACTGGAAATTCTTTATAACAAAGTAAATATATTCAAAAAATTATCCGGCTATTACGGAATTGTGGCTTTTGTGCTCTTGGTTTTCTATTTTATCACACTTTTAAATCCGAAAGCCAAACTCCAAAAAGCCATACGGGTCGGGTCATACGTTGTAATACTTCTTTTTGCAATACATACTGCCGGGCTTGCCGTACGTTGGTATATTTCGGGACACGCACCCTGGAGCGACGGATACGAATCAATGATATACATCGGCTGGGCGACAGTGCTTGCAGGTTTGATATTTATGAAAAAGTCGGAGATAACACTTGCCATTACAGCCCTTTTGGCTTCCATAATCCTTATGGTTGCAAGTTTAAGCTGGATGGACCCGGAAATTACCAACCTTGTGCCTGTCCTGAAGTCGTACTGGCTTGTAATACACGTTGCCGTCATCACGGCAAGTTACGGTTTTCTTGCTCTCGGAGCATTACTCGGGTTTTTCAATCTTATATTGATGAACCTGAAAACGGAAAAGAACTTCAAACGGCTTGACCTGACAATCACGGAATTATCATATATTATTGAGATGACGATGATAATCGGACTGTATATGCTAACCATCGGCACTTTCCTCGGAGGTGTTTGGGCGAATGAATCGTGGGGACGTTATTGGGGTTGGGACCCGAAAGAGACCTGGGCACTTGTAACTGTGTTGATCTATGCCTTTGTGGTGCATATGCGATATATTCCCGGATTCAGAGGTAACTTTGCAATTAATTTTGCAGCTCTGATAAGCTACAGTTCCGTATTAATGACATATTTCGGAGTAAACTACTATCTTTCGGGAATGCATTCATACGCCAAAGGCGACCCTGTTCCGGTTCCCACTTTTGTATATTACACCTTGATAGTAATAGCAGTAGTAAGTGTTATGGCTTATGTGACGGATAGGAAGTTTAAAAAAGCGGAGGCAAAGGAGATGGTTTAGGTTATTACTTGATGTTTTTAGTTCCCGCATCAAACTTCATCCAGTAAATATTTCCAAGTCCGTTATCTATTCCATCCGCAAGGTTTAAAATGGTTTTAAATCTTTTCGGATAATGAGAATTAAGATTGGGGTTTGAACGGTTGCTTGTAAAAAAGAGATATTTATTGTCAAAAGTCACGAAAGGGCAGTAATCAAGCTCATTTGAATTGACACGGCTCCCCATATTCTTTGCACTTGTCCAGAGGGTATCATTTACGTTGTAGGAAATATACAAATCACCTCCTCCGGTATCATCGTCGCGACCCAATGATGAAAATATC
>JALSSR010000182.1 GCA_026984135.1 Bacteroidales bacterium | reverse complement strand
GTGGTGGTATAATTCCCGAAATTTATATCGGAGGTAAAGCTTTTGATAAGATTTTCGGCGGAAATACAATTGATATACGTCCGTCGGGCTCGGTGGAACTTTCGTTCGGTGTGCTGAGTAATTCGCGTGACGACCCCACTATTCCCGTTAAGCAGCGTAGCCAGACAAACTTTGATTTTAATGAAAAAATTCAGATGAACGTTATTGCCAAGATTGGTGATAAAATTGAATTTAAGACAACATACAACACCGAAGCAACATTCAACTTTGAGAATAAGTTGAATCTGCGCTATGAGGGTGACGAAGATGAAATCATACAACTTGTTGAAGCCGGTAACGTAAGTTTGCCTCTCAATAGTACTCTGATAACGGGGAGTCAGAGTCTTTTCGGTATTAAATCGAAATTGAAGTTCGGTAAGACGACGGTAACGGCGATATTTTCGGAGCAGCAAAGCGAGACCTCCACCATCACGGTACAGGGCGGGGCGCAAAGGAATGATTTTCTGTTTAAAGTTGATGAATACGAGGAAAACAGACACTTTTTCCTTGCTCATTTCTTCAGGGATAACTATGAGAAAGCATTGGAAGATCTTCCGTTGGTAACTTCACCCATTAATATTACAAAAATAGAAGTCTGGGTTACCAATGTGGGAGCTGCGGTTACCGATAACAGAAATATTGTTGCTTTTAACGATCTCGGAGAATTTGATAAAATTTATAACAAGGATAAAATTTCTCCCGCACCAAATCCGAATGCTTACTTTCCCGATAATAGCTCCAACAATTTATTCACAACCGTTATTGACAGTGCTCAAGTCAGGGACATAAACAACGTAACTAATTATCTTGTAGGTAAAGGCTTTGTTCCGGGCGAAGATTTTGATAAGATAGAGCTTGCACGTAAGTTGAATCCTTCGGAATATACTGTTAACAACAGACTCGGTTTTATATCACTCAATACAACATTAAATTCCGACCAAACACTTGCCGTTGCCTTTCAATATCAGGTAATAGGTCAGGATTCTGCGGTTTTTCAGGTGGGTGATTTTTCAGATGAAGGTATTACGGGACAGTCGGCCCTGATTGTAAAATTGTTGAAAAGTACTTATATTGATACGAAAAATCCACGCTGGGATCTGATGATGAAGAATGTCTATTCTTTAAATGCCTATCAGGTAAACCGTGAGGATTTTACTTTGAATATTTTATATTCGGGTGACGAGGACGGTGTTCCCACAGGATATTTCGTTGACGGACCTTTCAGCGGCCAACCGCTTATTCAGGTTTTTAATCTTGATAATCTTAATCAGCAAAATAATCCGCCGGCAGACGGGATTTTTGACTTTCTTGATAATGCCGCTACTCAGGGAGGTCTGATAAATTCATCCAACGGAAGGATCTTTTTCCCTGTTACCGAGCCATTTGGAAGTTATCTTCGACAAAAATTCATAGATGAAGGTGCTGAGGAATATGCCGATAAATATTGTTATGACTCACTCTATACGATGACCAAGACCGGTGCACAGCAGTATGCCGATAAAAACAAATATCTGATTTCGGGTTATTATAAATCCCAATCCGGCTCCGAAATTTCGCTGAATGCAATGAATGTGCCCCAGGGTTCGGTAACTGTTACCGCCGGTGGTGTGCCTCTCGTTGAAAATGTGGATTACACCGTTGATTATACTCTCGGGCGTGTCAGGATTATTAATGAAGGAATACTGAATTCGGGAACACCCATTAATGTCAAGCTGGAAAGCAACAATATGTTCAGCATTCAGACAAAAAGGCTTATGGGAGCACATGTTGATTTTGATCTGAGTCGCGATTTTCATCTTGGCGGTACTATTTTAAACCTACATGAAAAACCCTTTACCGGGAAGGTTAATTATGGTGACGAGCCAATCTCCAATACTATGTGGGGGCTTGATTACAGATATCAGACCGAATCGAGGTTTATAACCAAACTTGTTGATGCCCTTCCGTTTATAAGCACATCCGCAACTTCAACCATTGCCGTTGACGGCGAGTTTGCCCATTTTATTCCCGGTCACTCAAAGCAGGTCGGTAAAACGGGTAATTCGTATATTGATGATTTTGAAGGCTCCGAATCAAAGATTGACTTGAGAAATTTCGGGACCTGGTTCATTGCCAGTACACCTCAAAATCAGTCGGATTTGTTTCCTGAAGCTTCTCATCTTGATGTCAGTTACGGTTTTAACAGGGCAAAGCTTGCCTGGTACACAATTGACCCGACGGTTTTTTATGACAAGAATAGTAATCTTCGCCCTTCAAATATTACCAATGACGATGTTTCCGGTCATTTTGTAAGACAGGTGCTTGAAACGGAGGTTTACCCGAACAAAGATATTCCCAACGGGCAGCCAACCAATATCGGCGTTTTAAATCTTGCATATTATCCAAGCGAAAAGGGGCCTTATAATTACGACAATCAGCCCACAAATATTTCGGCAGGTATAAGCGATACGGGGACTCTTTTGGAACCGCAAACACGTTGGGGCGGTATTATGAGACAGATAGAAACTTCCGATTTTGAAGCTGCAAACATCTCATACATTAAATTTTGGGTAATGGACCCCTTTGCCGAGGGAACGCCGAATGTCAATATGCATGGCGGTGACCTTTACATTAACCTTGGTGATATTTCGGAAGATATCCTTAAAGATTCCAGGAAAGCGTATGAAAACGGGTTGCCCACAGTAGCAGTCCCTACCGTTGATGACATAGATACAACCATTTGGGGCAGGGTGCCGAACAAACTTAATCTGGTGCAATCCTTCTCAAGTGACGCGGGAGCACGGCAATATCAGGATGTCGGTTATGACGGTCTTAGAGATGAGGATGAGAGAAACTTCTTTTCGTCGCAGTCAACTTCGGATAAGAATTATCCGTATCTTGATTATGTTGCATCTCTTTATGGAGAGAACTCCGTTGCATACCAGAAGGCTTCTAATGACCCTTCATCGGATAACTTTCATAATTACAGAGGTGACGATTATGATAACGATCCCAAATACAGCAGTGTTTTGGAGAGGTATAAAAACTATAACGGTGTTGAAGGGAACTCTCCCGAGAATACCGGAACGGGTGCTTATGACGGTAATACGAGGCAGCCGAATATGGAGGATATTAATGATGATAACACGCTGAGCGAAGGTGAGCGGTATTTTCAGTATCATATCAAGCTGGACCCCGCACATATGAAAGTGGGCGACAACTATATTACGGATATTAATGAGGCTTCCGGTATCAGGTTGCCTAACGGAGAGATAACAACGGTAAAATGGTATCAGTTTAAAATCCCGATCAGGAATCCCGATAAAGTTGTCGGCGGTATTGATGATTTTAAGTCAATCAGGTTTATGCGTATGTTCCTAAAGGGATTTAGCGAGCCTATCGTTTTAAGATTTGCTTCTCTTGACCTTGTGAGAGAACAGTGGCGGATTTATCCTTCGAGCGAAGACCTGCTTGCCCCGGGAGAGTATATCCCGAACAGCAGTTCAAATGCAACTAAATTTGATATTGCTGCCGTTAATATCGAGGAAAACTCGGGCAGGTCACCCATACCTTATGTAATACCTCCGGGTATTGAAAGGCAAACTATCGTTGGTACTACGGACCTGAGGCAAATGAATGAACAGTCAATGGAGCTGACTGTTTCCGACCTTGTGGACGGCGATGTGGCTGCGGTTTATAAAACTACCGATTTCGATTTCAGGCAGTTTAAGAGATTGCAGATGTTTGTCCATGCCGAACAAAAAGACGACCCGAACTCATCCAATATCGCCTACAAACCGGGAGATTTGACCGTTTTTATAAGAATAGGAGCCGACTTCACTCAAAACTATTACGAATATGAAGTTCCTCTTGACTTTACGAATTGGTACACCAGCGATCCTGCTGCTATCTGGCCGCAGTCTAACGAACTGGATATAGACCTCGAAAAGCTCGTAAATTTCAAACTGCAGCGGAATACGGCAATGCGACAACCGGGTTCCAATGTCAGCCTTTCAATACCTTACGTGGGATATGACGGAGGTAACAAGGTTTCGGTGATGGGCTCGCCAAGTATTAGCGATGTTAAGGTTATAATGATAGGTATCCGAAATCCCATTAAACTCAATGACCCTGATGATCCGGGTCTTGCAAGAAGTGCTATTATATGGGTTAATGAATTGCGACTGACAAATTTCAACAAAAGTACCGGATGGGCTACAACCGGAAGAGTGACCATGAACCTGGCAGACCTCGGTAACCTGGCAGTCTCGGGAACATATAAATCGGCCTGGTTTGCCAGCCTTGATAAAAAGATAACGGAGATAGACCTGAATGCACAAAGCAGTTTTGATATTGCTACCAATCTTGAACTCGGAAAGTTTTTCCCCGAAAAGGCTGGAGTAAGGATCCCAATGCACTTCGACTATGGCGAAACACGTATCAAACCGACATATAATCCCCTTGATCCCGACCTGAAGCTGAAAGAGGTTGTTGATTCCTACGACTTGCAGGAGCAACAGGACTCAATCAAGAAACTCACAATTGACTATACACAACGAAAGAATATCAATTTTATGAATGTGAGAAAGGATAAGGTTGGCGCTCAGAAAAAATCTCATATTTACGATATTGAAAATTTCGACGTTTCATATTCCTATTCCGAACTTTATCATCGCAATACTGATATTGAATATGACCTTAATCAGAACTATATGGGAGGTCTGGGTTATAATTATAATGCAAACCCGAAAAACTTCAAACCCTTTGAAAAGATAGGCTTTATCTCAAAATCAAAGGCCCTTTTGTTGATAAAAGATTTTAACTTCTATCTGCTTCCCAAAATGTTCTCTTTCCGTACCGATATGAACAGGATGTACAGTACGAGAAAATTACGGGATAAATCATTCGGTGATGTTAAGACATTTGCCACATATAATAAAACCTGGGACTGGAACAGGCGCTACGACCTGAAGTTTGACCTTGCAAAGTCCCTGTCGTTTACTTTTAATGCCAATGCACAATCCTTTATTAAGGAATATCCCGGATCCAATAAGGAGTATTGGGAGGGTAAAATAGGAGACGAATATATAGAAGTTACACCCGATGACAAGATAAATTTGGTTCATAATCAGTTAAGACATGGCGGTACAAAAAAGAACTACACTCAAAATGCAACGATAAATTATAATATTCCCATCAATAAATTTCCAATGCTTGACTGGGTCAATGCGCAGGCATCTTACACGGTTACTTACAACTGGACAGCCTCACCTATTCAGTTTCAGCAGGAACTGGGAAACCAGATAGCAAATAATGTTAATATAAGTCTGAATGGGAATGCCGATCTCAATAAACTATATAACAAATCGAAGTTCCTTAAAGATATTAATAAGCCTCCGAGAAATAAAAACAAGGGTAAGAAGGGTAATAAAAACAAAGGCGGGAAAAACCCTGCCGACTCGACAAAGACAAAGCCTAAGACCAATTATGGCAAAATTGTCTATGAATCGTTTTTAAGGCTATTAATGAGTGTTAAGAAGGTCACGGGGCAATATTCGGTTAATGATGGAACAAATCTTCCCGGATTTATGCCGGAGCCCGGTGTAATAGGGAATAATTGGGAAATGGATGCTCCGGGAATGGGTTTCATAATTGGGCAACAGCCTGACGGGCCTGACTATTTTAATCAGGAAGGGTGGTTGTCGCAGAGCACCAAATTGAATGTTCCGTATGGGAAAAATCATAATGAGAGCTTCAATATAAGAGCAACATTGGAGCCCTTTAAAGATTTTAAGATAGATTTAACGGCAGACCGTACATTTTCAAACAATATACAGACATATTATGTGTTTGATACCACTGTAAACAGGTTTGTTGAAAATAGCTGGATGCAGGGAGGTTCATTCTCTATGTCGTATTTTAGCTGGAAAACTGCGTTTGGAGGTGACCTGACGAATGAGGGTTCTCAGTATTTTGAGGATTTTCTGAATAACAGATCAACAGTGGCAAACAGGATTGCTGCCGAAGACCCCAGAGATATTCCTGTAAATGATACGACGGGATATCCCGAGGGCTACGGACCCAATTCGCAGTATGTTCTGATTCCCTCTTTTATGGCTGCTTATGGCGGTACGTCGGCCGATGCCGTTGATCTTAACCCTTTTCCGAAGATACCGCTTCCAAACTGGCGAATTTCCTATAACGGGCTTTCAAGGATACCCGCTTTGAAGAAGATTTTTAAATCCGTGACTCTCAATCATGCTTATAGGTCGGGATATGCTGCAGGTTCTTATACCTCAAACATAAATTTTGTTGGAGACACTATCAACGGTAACGTTTATCCGGCAAGTATTAATCCCAACAATGGAGATTTCTTCCCCGAAGTGCAGTTTTCGGTAGTTTCGATAACCGAACAATTTTCACCCCTTATCAATATTGATATGCAGTTGCAAAACAGCCTTCTTGCAAAATTTGAATATAAGAAGGCCAGAAACCTCTCGCTTAGCTTTGCCAATAATCAGTTGACCGAGGTTAAAAGTCAGGAGATAACCGTTGGTGTAGGATACCGGTTTAAGGATCTGGCTCTTACATTCGCCTCATTTTCAGGAAATTCAAAGCGGACAATGAAGAGTGATTTGAATCTGAAACTGGATTTTTCAATAAGGGAGAATAAAACTGTTTTGAGGAATATTAATTCTAAACTGAATCAGATATCTGCCGGCCAGAAAGTTGTTTCTATTAATTTTTCATCCGACTATATGCTTTCTCAGAGTCTTACCCTACGATTCTATTTTGATAAGATAATTAATAATCCTTTTCTGCCATCGCAATACAGAAATTCCACCACCAAAGGCGGTATCACTTTGCGTTTCTCACTTGCACAGTAGATATCCCGATTATTGCATTTTCCAGCCTGTTTTGTGAGTTTTTTTGTGTTTCATTGAGCCTTCGTGTCTTTGTGGCTAATTTTCTCGGACTCTTCCGGATTTCCGCCTGACCAAACGCTCGCCTGCCCAGATGCTCAGGCGGCTGGTCAGCGTATTATTGTGTGCCGGCACTGACTACGCTTGCTTTGTCAGTCAAAGTAATCCGAAAGTGTTAATATCTTTTGAAATGAATGCCGGATAAACATTGTTTGAGAAATTTGATTTTTAAGAAAGCGAATTGTGGTAATTGTTGTAATTTTGGCACAAATTCGGTTATATATAAATATTTTTATGAAAATTAAATTTTTCTCATTTGTTCTGGCGGAGTTAATAATTCTTCTGCCCATAATATCTTTTACTCAGAAAGTGTATGAGTTATCATCTCCCGATGAAAAAACAACGGTTCACATAAAGTTTTCGGAAACGGTACAACTTGAAGTTCTTCACAATGATATTACCGTTGTGAATTATTCAACCGTTTCAATGGATATCAACAACGGTATTGTTATCGGTGCATTCCCGAAAATCAAAAAGAATAAAAGGTCAAGTGCCGATAATGTTTTGGTTCCTGTGGTTCCGGTAAAGACTAAAACGATAAGAGAGCATTTCAATGGAATTGTCTTTGATATGAAAGGCAACTATTCCCTTGAGTTCAGGGCTTATGACAATGGAATTGCCTGGCGTTTTCTGACCTCTTTCAAAGATAAAATAAAGGTTTACGGAGAGCAGGCCGATTTGGAGTTTCCTGCGGATAGCTATGTCTATTTTCCCGAGGAGGAAGCTTTTATGTCGCACAACGAAAGATATTATGTTTATGAAAAGCTTTTGGATATCGGTAGCGACAGGTTTTGCAGTACTCCGGCACTTGTTGAAACAGAAAGCGGTGTAAAGGTGCTGATAACGGAATCTTCGCTTATTGATTATCCCGGAATGTGGCTGAAGGCGGGTGGCGACAATTCGTTAAGGGCTGTTTTCCCGGGTGTGGCGTTAAAGGAGGACAAGAAGAACGACAGGGATGTGGCGGTTTCGGAATATGCCGATTACATCGCCGAAACAATAGGTACAAGAAGTTTTCCGTGGCGGATACTTTCCATTGGGGAAAAGGATGCCGATTTGATAACCAATCAGTTAACTTTTCTGCTTGGTGAGAAAAATGTGATTGAAGACCCGTCGTGGATAAAACCCGGTAAGGTTTCCTGGGATTGGTGGAATGCAATGAATCTGTATGGCGTGGATTTTAAGTCGGGTGTCAATACCGAATCATACAAATATTATATTGACTTTGCCTCAAAATACGGTATCGAGTATATTATAATGGATGAAGGATGGTATGAGCTTGGTGACCTGACAAAGCTCACGCCCGATATAAATATGGAGGAGATACTTTCCTATGCTAAACGGAAAAACGTAGACGTTATATTATGGGTAATTTGGAAGACACTTTGGGATCAGTGGGATGAGGCTTTCGCTCAATTTGAAAAATGGGGGATAAAAGGAATTAAAGTTGATTTTATGCAACGTGATGATCAATGGATGGTTAATTATTACGAAAAAGTAGCTGCGGAATGTGCCAAACATAAGATGCTTGTTGACTTTCACGGGGCATATAAGCCGGCCGGTCTCCGCCGGAAATATCCCAATGTTATTACACGGGAGGGTGTTAAGGGATTGGAAAATAATAAATGGAGCGACCTTGAAACTCCAAGGCATGATGTTACATTGCCGTTTATCAGGATGGTTGCAGGGCCTATGGATTACACTCCCGGAGCAATGGTGAATGCGCAAAAAAATAATTTCAGGGCAATATATGACCGCCCGATGAGTCAGGGGACAAGGTGTCATCAGCTTGCTATGTATGTGGTTTATGAAAGCCCTTTGCAAATGCTTGCCGATTCACCTTCGCACTATTATGATGAACCGGAGTGTATGGAGTTTCTTTCGGCTGTACCGACTGTTTGGGATACGACAATTGTTTTAAGCGCTAAATTAGCGGATAATATTGCCGTGGCAAGAAGAAACGGCGATGATTGGTACATTGGTGCCATGACCGACGGTGAAAAGGATTTATCAATTGATTTTTCGTTTCTTGACGACGGAAAATATAAAATGGAATATTACGAGGACGGTATTAATGCAAACCGGTATGCCGAGGATTTTGTGATGGAGAAAGGCATTGTGACCAATTCCGATACAATGGATATTCATCTTGCTACCGGAGGCGGATGGGCGGCAAGAATATGGAAGGAGTAGTTCCTAATTGGGATTTGATTCCATATCTTTTCTTCGTTTGATTTCCTCTTCCAACTCTCCGGGAGACCAAATATCGTTTTTGTTTTCACAATAGTCTATTTGAAAACAACTTGGACAGTCACCGCTGCATCCGTCAACAAAAGTTTCATATCCTTCTATTTGCTGCGTTTCGGAAAAAAGGTAATCCTGAGTCAAATACTGATATGATAATTTCTCCGGAACGTTCTCATTTATTTCATAATACATCTGATGCCTCTCTAAAATATCTATCAGTTCCCGAAGTTTTGTTTTGATCTCGGTTTCCGAAAGAGACTCCGCCGGAGGATAATCCTCCGGGTTTACTCCTATTATTTCGTGAACAGGCTGATACTCCGCTTCTTCAAAGGCCATAATGTTTTTCAGGAATATATTTTCAATTTCGGGGTCAATGTCGGAGTCTTCACTGAAAATACCGCCCTTTGTTATGATTTTTGATTTTAACACAAAGTTTTCCTGATCAAGTTTTTCCTTTGGTGTCAATTCTTCATTCAGGTCATCCATAAGGCAAATAATTTAATGTTAAACATTTCGGGTTAACTGTTTTGCAAAGTTAATCATTTTTTTTACTATTTTTGCATTTGTAAAAGTTAGAAATTATGAACAAACGTTTTATATACCTCACTGCAATTCTTCTTTTTTTAGTATTTCAATTGAAAAGCCAGGATGAAAGTTTTGTAGCTCTGAATGTGGGAGGAGCCATACCGCAGGGTGATTTTGCCAAAAAAGATTCTGTTAACGGTGGTCTGGGTTATGCAAATTCGGGCTTTATGTTTGGCTTTGACGGTGCCTTTTTCCCCGATGATTATCTTGGGATAGGAGGAACGGTTACTTTTGTTAATTCTAATATTGATGAAGCAAAATATAAAAGGGATCTGTTTCAGCATATACATAATCAATATCCTGATCTGGAAATACCCGATAGTATTACAATTAACTACAATCTGGGATCGTGGAGATATGTCAATGTTATGATTGGTCCGCAGGGGACAGTCAGGCTCGGTAGTTTTAATATTG
>JALSSR010000181.1 GCA_026984135.1 Bacteroidales bacterium | reverse complement strand
GACAGTATCATTAATAATTCCACTACCTTGAAATGAAGTGGTTGCCGTATCACCTCCCACCTTCTGAAAAGGGATTATCAATACCGTGTCTTTGATATCTCCATAAACAGAGATCAAAGTATCTCCCGAAAATGATGAAATATTTATTCTATAATTCAACAATGAATCCGCCGCTATCCTTGCCACATATTCATTGGTGTTTTGAGAAGGATATACTTCGGTTTCCAAAGTGTTATAATAACCTGCATATGACCATGCCTGATTGTAAACAAAAACCCATCTTGTTTTGGGAGCAGCTTCATTTCCCTGCTTATCAACAACGGAATAAACAACTGTGTACTTACCCACTTTATTCACATCAACATCATTTTGTATATAAATATTGTTTGTGATATTACCGTCAGCCTCGTCGGTTGCCGTTGCACCCGGGTCAACATAGGGTTTATTTAAAACTTGCGCGAGAGTGTCGGGTGGCTTCATATTTATTATGGGTGGCGTGTCGTCCACTTTCCTGCACGAAAAGAAGACCACAATAAGTAATGTCAGTATAGCGGAAATATAAACTTTCATTTAAAATATTTTATGCAAAAATACACTATTATTCTATTTCAAAACCCGAACCGAAAAAACATTGTGTCCGTTCTCCTTTGCCATCTGCATTGCCTCCTGATTTTGCATAATATAACCACCGTAAACATCCAGATTGAAAAGGTGAGGATCTTTAAACCAATTTTCCACATTCATCTTTATTTCAATATCCTTTGTCTGTCCGGCAGATATTGTAAATTCCGAAGCAGGCAGGCTGACCCTGAAAGAGTTATCAATAAATCCGATGATGGAATCGGGATACGAGTAGTAAATTTGTCCTCTACCCAAATGAAAATCAAACGGAGTTGTCTGCCAGGTTTGTCCGGCTTCAAGCCATTTGCCGTTAAGTTTCATATAGTGATATCCGCCACCGAGATACTCCGGCCAAAACATATCCCTCTCTGGAGGATTGACATACATAAATGATATATTTTCCTCATCGGGAATTCCAAAGATAAATGAAATTGAATCGTACGTTCCGGGAGCTATATCATCGTAAACTTCCCAATTCCATGTATTGTCAAGGTCACTATCCACATAATATATCCTTTGCCAGTCTTTAATCATTTTTTCAGAGCCGTCATTTTTATAAAGAGTAACATCTGAAATGAAATATTGTATTTCATTAACCATATATTTATTCCCCGCTGCATTGGTGTACATCAGAGAGTCATAAATTATCGGCTGCCCGTTTATCAAATGTTTGAAATGGAAAGCAATTTTTCCCTGACCGGGTTGTTCCGGTGGTTTGTTGTTCTTATTACATCCCGAAAGCGAAGCAAACAGAATAAAAACAACTATGCCTGCAATTGCAACGTATTTTGATCTTCTAATCATATTTTTCTTAATATGGGATCGTCCCGGAAACTATAACATATTTTTCCGGTTCATTATTGCTTGAACCCGATTTATATATTTTACCGTCAAGTAAAACTTCAATTGTTACCGAAGATGTGGAATCTGCATATATACCTGACACATAGATTAATTCACCCTTTTCACCGGTAAAAGAATAGCTCCATAAATCTTCAGCACTTTCAAAATTTACGGTATCGCCGACCATAACACCATCTTCATTTACATAAGCGACGGCTATTGTTGAAAATGCTTTGCTTATTCTGTAAGTCACATCAACTTCATTTTCATGTTTGGTGCAAGAATTCAAAACTAACAACGCAAATACTATGATTGTTATTTGTTTCATATGTTTAAAATTTCATCAAATTTTAAAATACAAATTTATCCAAAAATTTCTTCCCGGTTCGTAAAGTTCATAATTTTCACCTATTATATTTCTGTTAAGATGCTCAAAATAAGCTTTGTTAAAGATATTATTCACTCCTCCGGTAATTGAAAGATGTTTATTGAAATAATATTTGAAATAGAACTTTGCAGTTACAAATCCTGGAGAAGCCTGTTCATCTTGCGAAAGTGAAACATGGTTTTGCGCCGCTACCATTCTCACTGCAAATTCGGGGACAAATTTTCCTTTAAAAAACCGGTATTTCAGCTTCACGGTTGCTTCAAAAGGCGGAATCTCGGCAAGAGCATCATTCACTATTTCCTCGTCACCTGTAACCTGCCCGTCTTCATTGATAATATATCTACTTGAATTATCTATTGTACCGTAAGTGAAAGCAGCCGAAATATCTGTTCCAAGTCTGAATTCAACCGGTGAGGAATAAACAAATTCAAATCCGCGCATCCTTGCATTTCCTGCATTTTCAAACCTTTTAACACCCAAAACTCCCTTCGTCAACGGTTTTTGAACCGAAGGCGGAACTCTTTGTCCGGTTATATAATCGTTTATAAAAGAATAAAAACCGTTTACCTGCATCAATCCGTATCTTTCATTAGTAAACTTGAAGGTAAGGTCAACCTGGTTATTTGTTTCCGGTTTAAGTTTCGGATTGCCGAGATAATCGAATTTATCATAACCGACAGGCAATAAGATAATAAACCTTTCAACCATATCCGGACTCCTTGTACCGCTTCCTGCTGAAAACGATATTGCAAAATTCTCATTCAAATGATAAGTAGCACCTGCATTAAAACTGAAATTTACATACTTTGAGGTTATGGAGTCGGTAGAATATTTGTAAATTTCACCCTGCATTGGAGCTGTTACCACAATTTCACCGGAATTGCCGTAATTAAAATCAATTCTTGCCGACGCAATAATATCCCAGGATAAAAAAGCACCCGAATACTGTGTAAAAATCCCTGTATTTCGTATCAAGGCATTATTCCAGAGTTTTTCCTTTTTAACAGGTAATCCGGGTTGTAAAATCATACTTTTAACACGCTCTCCGTCTTTTGTGATATTCTCAAAGTCGGCTCCGAAAAACAAAGTCCCGCCATCTGTTTTCAACCCCGTCTCAAACCGTAATCCGCTATTGCGTGCAGAAATATCCGAAACCGCCACTACAGTATCGGAAACCGGTCTGTTTTTATTGTCCATCTGATGTTTAACATCCGAATCATACAGTTTGAGAGTAATAAAATCAAGTATCCCGATTTTAAAAATTCCTTTGTAATCCAACGACATCAACCTTGTATCATCCTTACGCTCGTCCATTGACAATGCCGGAAAATCAACATTCCGTCCTTTCGATTCATCATATTTGAATGTTACGGTATGATTTTCCGATATATGGAAACCCGCATAACCGCCAAAATTGTATTTTGTATAAGATGACTTTACTTTATTTCCGTTTCCGTCAAGATAGTTTCCGTATTGTTTATAATTTCCTCCAACCCCGAAAAAGAAAGCATTGTTTCCTCCTTTAACGGACAGTTTGTTTTTCATTCCGTTCCGGTTACTTTGGAATCCGGCCATAGCATCAACATTAATTTCAAACTTCTTATGCTTTTCTTCCGAAACAGTAATAAGATTAAGCGTTCCGCCGAAATTGGGACCATAACGAAGTGCATAAGGCCCCTTAAAGATTTCTATTCTTTTGATGTCTTCAATATCAATATGTGAAACAGAAGGGTCCATCCTGTTAGGGCAGCCTCCCTCAATTTTTTGGCCGTTATCCGTAATAACATTTAACTGACTGAATTTAAACCCTCTGACCACAGGGTCAATTCCCGTTCCTCCTTTTCTGATTCCCGAAATATTTGCCGAACCTCTGAGAAAGTCACCTATACCTCCGGCACTGCTTTGTTTAAGAGTACTCTGCACCACAGTTGTTTGAATATACGGAAGTCTGCTTATCAAATTCTCCCTTTGGCTGTTTTGCGTCAGAATAAACTCACTCAAACTTCTCATTTCCGTAAAAAGCAGGACGGTCAGATCCAGAATTTGCCCATCTTTTAGTTCGATATTTTTCTTTTTGGTTTTGTAACTCAGATGTTTTATGACAATTTCATAGTCACCCGGTTTTATATTTTTGAATTGAAAATATCCGCTTGCATCCGAAATTGTTGCCAAATCAACTTTTGGAATAACTATTTCCGCATTCTCAACCGGTTTCTTTGTTAGGCTGTCACTAATAATTCCGGCAATTGTCCCGACACCTTGTGAAAAGCCTGAATTCAGGGCAAAAAGCAAAAATACCAATGAAAAAAACCGTTTCATAAATCAATTCTTTTTTGAACAATAGTTCGTAACAAAATTAGCAAAGAATCAAAAGCCATTAGGAAATAAAAAAAAATTTAAATTTTTTTATTCACATTTTAGAATAATTCATATTTTTGCAAACTGAAAATGAAAAAGAATGAAACCTTTTTCTTTGTTATAAGTAAAAAGGAAGACATTATTAATTTTGCAAAAATTATCAATATGAAAAATATTTCCAAATTAGTTTTGATTATCGCAGTCTTTTTAATAGTTCCGTTGACAACAGTATTTGCAGATGTGCCACCGGATCCGGGTTCTGGAGGACCCGGTGGAGGAGATTTGCCTGTAGGTGGCGGAGCTCCCATTGGTGGCGGATTAATAATTTTGCTGGCTCTCGGTGCCGGGTATGGTACCAAAAAGATTTTTGATGCGCGAAATAAAATCATGGACTAAACAATATATTATAAAATTAACGGAAAGCCCTGTCTTACAAAAGACAGGGCTTTTTTGTTTTACGATTTGCTAAAAAATGTTTTTCGTGGATCCCTGATCCGTAAAGTAATAGACCACATATTAAAAAAGGATGAAATTTATAATCATTCCAAATAAAACTACATCTAACTGATTTCCAGCCTTCTCAGGAGATATGAATAGATTTTTTTAAATATCTGCAAATACATTTCATTGATTATTAGCTAAATACGTATCTACAAAATTTCATATAAAAATTAATCGAACTAATTAATAGTTTTTACATTTGCCAGCGTTAAATATTTAACAGAGTCAAATTATTGTTGAAACAAATACTTTGAATCGTGAATGATGTAGTATTATATGCCGTATTGTCGTTAGGTGCAATAGGAGTTGCATCCGCAATAGTCTTATATTTTATAGCAACAAAGTTTAAAGTTATAGAAGACCCGCGAATAGATGAGGTGGAGGAGGCACTTCCGTCGGCAAATTGCGGTGGTTGCGGTTTTGCGGGATGCCGTGCCTTTGCCGAAGCCACTGTTAAGCAAGGTAACGAAAAGCATTCTCTCGAAGGTCTCAACTGTCCGGTTGGCGGCAATGAGGTGATGGCACAAGTTGCCTCCATACTCGGGCTGGAAGTTGAGGAAAAAGATCCTTTGATAGCAGTCGTAAGATGCAACGGCGGGATAAAGAATTCTCCTGGCAAAGTTTCCTTCGAAGGTGCTACCAGTTGTGCCTTTGCCCACAGCCTTTTTACAGGCGAAGGCGGATGTCCATTCGGATGTCTCGGCCTTGGCGACTGTGTGGCAGCCTGCGACTTTGATGCAATTCATATCAATCCCGATAGAATGATACCCGAGGTTAATGATAAATGTGTCGCCTGCGGTGCCTGTGTCGAAGCCTGTCCACGCGATATTATTGAACTTCGTCCCAAGGGAAGAAAAGAGAAAAGGATATTTGTCAGTTGTATAAATAAAGAAAAAGGCTCTGTAGCACGTAAAAATTGTACCGTTGCCTGCATCGGATGTTCTGCATGCTTTAAGGTCTGCGAATTTGATGCAATAACAATGAAGGATAATCTGGCTTATATTGATCCTTTCAAATGTAAGCTATGCAGAAAATGTGTTGAGGTTTGCCCTACAAATGCCATTCACGAAATAAACTTCCCGCCGAGGAAAAAGAAAGACGGCGATACTAAAAAAACCGGCAAAACCCTTGCCGTTAAGCATCCCGAAAAGAAAAAGGTGGTGGTGGTCGAAAAGGTTGACCTCTCAGGTAGTGTAAAAAAAGAGGTAAAACCTGTTGAAAAGAAAGTTGAGACAAAAAAACCGCAGTCTGCAACGGAAAAGGATTCCGGAAAAGAAAAGGAAGGTTAAAAGGAAATTGTATCATTAAATCAAAATAGAGATGTTAAAGACATTCAAACTTGGAGGTGTTCATCCGGCTGAAAACAAGTTGTCGAAAAATAGTCCTATTGAAAGATTACCCGTTCCCAAAAGGGTATCCGTACCTGTGGGACAGCATCTTGGCGCACCGGCAAAACCCTTGGTGGCCAAAGGTGATATGGTCAAAGTAGGACAACTTATTGCAAAAGGCGAAGGTTTTATTTCGGCAAATGTTCATTCTCCCGTTTCAGGCAAGGTATTTAAACTTGACAATGTCATTGATGCAAGCGGTTATCGCCGGCAGGCAATAATTATTGATGTTGACGGTGACGAATGGATAGAAGGAATTGATAAAAGTACGGACATCAGTAAAGATATTGTACTCGACCAAAAAGCCATTATCAACAGGATAAATGAAATGGGTGTCGTGGGACTTGGAGGTGCCACTTTCCCCTCACATGTTAAATTGATGGTTCCCGACGGAAAAAAAGCCGAAGTTCTTATTATCAACGGCGTGGAGTGCGAGCCTTATCTCACTTCCGACCACAGACTGATGATGGAGAGAGGGGAGGAGATACTTATAGGAACCAAAATACTGATGAAAGGTCTCGGTGTTAACAAAGCTATGATCGGTATTGAAAACAATAAACCCGATGCAATAGAACATATGACCGCACTTGCAAAAGAATATGAAGGTATTGAGGTTTATGCACTTAAAGTGAAATATCCGCAAGGCGCTGAAAAACAACTTATAAAGGCTTTAATAAACAGAGAAGTACCTTCGGGGAAGTTGCCCATTGAAGTGGGAGCCGTGGTTAATAATGCGGGAACGGCTTATGCCGTTTACGAGGCAGTTCAAAAAAACAAACCGCTCATTGAAAGGGTTGTTACTCTAACGGGTAAATCCGTGAAAAAACCCTCAAACTTTCAAGTCAGGATAGGAACACCTGTCGCAGACCTTGTGGAAGCTGCCGGCGGACTACCCGAAGATACGGGAAAGGTAATCGGCGGAGGACCTATGATGGGAAAAGCACTGCTTTCGCTTGATGTTCCGGTTGTAAAAGGAACATCCGGAATACTCATTATGCCGGACGAAGAATCGCACAGGGGAGAGGTTGCAAACTGTATCCGTTGCGGAAAGTGTATCACTGTTTGTCCGATGGGACTGGAGCCCTGGCTGCTTGAAAAGGTGGTTATGCATGAAGATTTCGACAGAGCCGAGAAAGAGAGGATAATGGATTGCATTGAATGCGGTTCCTGTCATTATACCTGTCCGGCTAACCGACAGTTGCTCGACTATCTGAGGTTAGGGAAAAGTACTGTCGGCAAAATTATGAGAACAAGAAGAAAATAAATTTGAGATTTATATAAAAACAAAGATCAATATGAGTCTATTTACAATATCGGGTTCACCGCACGTTCATTCCGACACGACGACCAAAAAGTTGATGTACAGTGTCATTTATGCTATGATACCTGCAATGCTTGTCTCCGTCTATTTTTTCGGAATGGGTGCCGTACGTGTTATTTTGATTTCGGTTATTGCCAGTATGCTGTTTGAATATCTCATTCAAAAGTATCTTATCAAAGGTCCGGCGACCATTAGCGACGGTTCGGCAATAATTACAGGAGTTTTACTGGCTTTTAACGTTCCGAGCAATTTACCTTCGGTTATTTTGGTGATAGGGGCTTTTGTTGCCATTGCCATCGGCAAAATGTCTTTCGGCGGACTTGGGAAAAACATTTTCAATCCCGCACTGGTGGGAAGGGTTTTCCTTCTAATCTCTTTTCCGGTACAGATGACGAGCTGGCCTGTCCCGAAACCATTATTTGCCAAGAGTCTGACGGATGCCATAACAGGTCCGACACCTCTCGGCGCTTTGAAAGAGGAATTGAAAAAAGGCGATACCGTCCAACAGATTATGGATAACGGAGTGAAATTCATAGAAAACGGCAAAGAGGTGGTTTATCATATTCCTTCATATATGGATTCGCTCCTTGGAGATATGGGAGGCTCCCTCGGTGAAATTTCGGCTATCGCAATTCTGATAGGAGCTGTTTATATGCTTCTTAAGAAGGTGATAACCTGGGAGATACCGACGGCTTACATAGGAACTGTTATTGTCTTTACCGGAATCCTGTGGCTGGTTGATCCGGCACATTTTGTAAATCCGCTTTTCCATTTGTTGACAGGCGGTTTGCTGCTCGGTGCATTTTTTATGGCTACGGATATGGTTACTTCACCGATGTCGTCAAAAGGGCAGTTGGTATTCGGGCTTGGCGCAGGAATACTTACGGTACTTATCAGGGTTTTCGGAGCTTATCCCGAAGGGGTTTCATTCGCAATATTGATAATGAACGCTTTTGTCCCGCTCATTGACCTCGGCTTTAAACCGAAAAGATTCGGTGAGGTTGTAAAAAAATAGTTTGGGAAGATGAAATAATTTAAACGTTAGAAAAATGGCAAAAACAGAATCTTCTTTTAAAAATATGGTTATCACACTTTTTGTTGTGACAGTGGTTGCTGCATTGGCACTCGGAGGTGTTTACACAATGACCAAAGAACCCATAGCTATTGCAAAAAGGAAAAAGGTTGAAAATGCAATTAGATATGTGGTACCCGGATTTGATACAATCCGGAAAGAATTTAAAGTTGCCGGTGATGACGGTAAAGACTCACTGACCGTCTTTGAAACATACAAAACCGGGGAAAAAGCGGGTACTGCTATCAAAACATACTCTCCCGACGGTTTCGGCGGTATGGTATGGATAATGGTTGGGTTTGCACCGGACGGAACAATATTGAATACCGCTGTTCTCGATCATAAAGAGACTCCCGGACTGGGAGACAAAATGGACATTAAAAAGTCTGACTTCAGCATACAATTTAAAGGAAAGAACCCGAAGAACTTTAAACTGACGGTTAAAAAAGACGGTGGTGACGTGGATGCAATTACTGCGGCAACTATTTCGTCAAGGGCATTCTGTGATGCCGTGAGAAGGGCTTATAAGGAGTTTGAGAAGGAGGAGAAATAAGATAGTAATGGCGGAAAGCGTGGTTGCTTATCAACAGGGAAAGTAAAAACAAGTGTAAGTTAATTGAAAATAAAAAAACAAAAATATGAATCAACTGGCAAATTTCACTAAAGGTTTTATAAAAGAGAATCCCGTGTTCGTGTTGTTGCTCGGGATGTGTCCCACACTGGGGGTGACAACCTCCGCCATAAACGGACTGGGAATGGGTTTGGCAACGACATTCGTCCTTGTGATGTCGAATCTTGTTGTGTCGCTTGTTAAGAACCTGATTCCCGACAAAGTAAGGATTCCCTCTTTCATTGTGATCATTGCATCATTTGTAACCATTGTTGAACTGGTTATGCAAGCATATCTTCCGGCTCTGTATGAGCAGCTCGGATTGTTCATTCCGCTGATTGTGGTTAACTGTATCGTTCTCGGAAGGGCGGAAGCATTCGCATCGAAAAACAGTTTGCTGTCATCAATAATTGACGGGCTTGGAATGGGACTCGGTTTTGCCTTTGCATTGACTATTCTCGGAGGTGTCAGAGAGATGCTCGGCAGCGGGGCTATCTTCGGATTTAAGTTTCTGCAAGGCGACGGAATGCTTGTATTCGTACTTGCTCCCGGAGCTTTTATAGCTCTCGGATACCTGATAGCATTGATAAACAGATTAAAAAAAACAGCATAACATTCGTTGAATATTAAAATCATAAAAAGATGACATACATAATAATTATCATCGGGACAATTTTTGTACACAACATCGTATTAACGAACTTTTTGGGGATATGCCCGTTTCTCGGAGTTTCCAAGAAACTTGATACTGCCGTGGGTATGGGTGGTGCCGTGATTTTTGTACTGACGCTTGCAGTACTTGCAACCTGGCTCATACAATACTATATTTTGGCACCTCTCGGAATTGAATTTCTACAAACAATAACCTTCATCCTTGTAATAGCCGCTTTGGTACAGATGGTCGAGATCATTCTGAAAAAGGTCAGCCCGTCGCTGTTTCAGGCATTGGGAATTTTCCTTCCGCTCATAACAACCAACTGCGCCGTACTTGGAGTTGCCATCCTGACAATTCAAAAGGATTTCGGACTGATGGAAGGAATTGTATATGCTATTGGTAATGCAGTGGGCTTTTCGCTTGCACTTGTTATTTTCTCGGGTATCCGCGAGCATCTCGACCTTATGGACGTACCCAAAGGAATGCGCGGCGTTCCCATAGCACTCGTCTCCGCCGGA
>JALSSR010000180.1 GCA_026984135.1 Bacteroidales bacterium | reverse complement strand
GATATGCATTAATTACTTACCGATACAATCCTGTATTCTTAGGAAGTGACCAAAATTCCTCATCCCTTTGGCTGGAATATCGCGATTACTTTAGTCTTTCTAAAAAAGCGCAACCAAGTCATATGCTAGCGTTTTGGATTTACGGGAATTTCCAGACTTCCGGCAACTTACCTTACCTTGATTTACCCGCCCTTGGCTGGGATCAGTTCGGGCGCTCAGGTCGAGGTTACACTCAGGGCAGGTTCCGGGGGCAAAACCTGATATACTCCGAACTCGAATACCGAGTGCATCTGTTGGGTACAAAAAAGAATCCTGACTTTCTTGGGGCTGTGACTTTTGTGAATGTTACAACTGCCGGCAACAAAGACGCAAATATTGATCTGTTTAAATACGTGGAGCCGGGTTACGGCATTGGTTTGCGCTTTATGGTGAGTAAAGCATCGCGTACAAATATAAACCTCGACTATGCCTGGGGAAAATATGGCTCACAAGGCCTTTTTCTTAATGTAAACGAAACTTTTTAATTTTAATCGCTTAAAATTATTTCAAAATGAAAACTAGATTATTAATTATCGTATTGGCAGTCGCAGCATTTGTGGGCTGTAATTATACTGCCGAAAAAGCCGCCAACGCCAATCAAACCATTTATTTTGGCGGTGATATAATTACTATGGAAGGAGATGCCCCGGAATATGTCGAAGCAGTGGTCCGCGAGAAAGACAAAATTGTATTTGTTGGCTCTAAAGCCGAAACCGAGAAGCAATACGGCAATGAAGCGTAATCCGCGAAAAGACCATCGCACAACATTTCATCATGTGGGATTATTCGATGCCGCTCAGGCGCAACGTGCAGCCGACTTAGGTGTGGAAATTTCTGCAAATCCATATTACTTATGGGCTTTAGCCGATAAATACAGCGAAACAGGTTTAGGTCCGGAGCGTGCTGCATATATGGTTGCCTTGAAAGAATTTACGAAAAGAGGTGTACCTGTTTCCTTACACTCCGATTTTGCTATGGCTCCGGCCGAACCCTTATTGCTGGCCTGGGTGGCGGCAAACAGAATAGTAGCCAGCGGAAAAGTAATGAACCCCGATGAAAAGATATCTGTGTACAACGCAATGAAGGGTGTTACAATAACTGCTGCCCATACTTTTGAAATGGATAGTGTAATAGGTTCCATAAAAGTGGGAAAAGAAGCAACATTTACGTTGCTGGAACAAAACCCGTTCAAAATAGTGCCTGAAAAATTAAAGGACATTCCTGTTATGGGTGTTATATATAAAGGTGTTGAATATTTAAATTAAAATTAAAATTAAAAACAATGAAAAAGTTAAAGATTAAATCAATGATTGTTGCAATGGCAGTAGTGTTATTTGCACACTTTGCAGCAGATGCCTGCACGGGTATAAAACTTAAAACCAAAGACGGTAAAACGGTTTCGGGCCGAACATTGGAGTTTGGCGTAGAAGTATCAACTTCACTTATTGCTGTTCCGGTAAATTATCAGTTCATAGGTAAAACGGATAACGGTGACGGGATGAAATATAAAAGTAAGTATGCAATGACCGGAATAATCACCTATTCCGACAAGAATATTGCTGACGGTATGAATAGTGCAGGTTTGTCGTGTGGGGCTTTTTACTTTCCCACCTTTGCGGAATACACACCCCTTACAAAAGAGAATCAGAGTAAAGCTCTATCTCCCGTTGATTTTAACAACTGGATTTTAGCTCAGTTTGCTACGGTAGATGAAGTTAAAAAAGCCATTGAAAATAATAATGTTGTTATCGTCCCGACTGTTCTGGAGGGTTGGGGACCCGAAGCTCCTCCATTTCATTATGTGGTTTATGACAAAAGTGGTAAAAGCATTGTTATTGAACCCATTGGAGGTGAGTTGGTCGTTTATGATAATCCCATTGGTGTAATAACCAATTCGCCGGATTTCGACTGGCATATGACAAATTTGAGGAATTATACATATCTGACAGCAAAGAACGCCGGTTCTATGACTATTGATGGAGTGACTTTTGAACAGTTGGGACAGGGATCGGGAATGTATGGAATTCCCGGTGATTTTACACCACCGTCACGTTTTGTCAGAGCCGTGGCCTTCTGTGTAACTGCTCTTCCGGCAGAAACATCTTTCGATGCTGTTAAGGATGTGTTTCATGTTTTGAACAATTTCGATATCCCGAAAGGCTTTTCCCGGGAGGTGGTTGACGGTAAAATATTTGCGGATTATACTCAATTGACTTGTGCAAGAGATCCCCAAACATTGAAATACTACTACAAAACCTATAACGACCAGACAATTAGAGAGTTTGACCTGAGTTCCTTTGATGCAAATTCAAAAAATATTCTAATATTGAATACCGAATCAGAACAAACAGTTGAAAATGTCAACAATAAATTAAAGCCTGCAAAATAATCCGGTTTCTGTTTAACCGTAGTTTTTCGACTGAAAAAGGTTATCAGTAGTGTTTTGATACACCTTCAAGAGTTTCTGTTGCATTTCCGGTCTGATTCCGGTTATAATCAGTGCCCCATTTATGATGGCTTTACGCGAAATCAGATAGCTGTCGGATCCGTAATTAAAAACACCTATGTTTCGGTGCAGGCTCTTTTTGGAATTGGTATATGGATCAGTATGTATGGAAAATTATCGGAATTTTGGCAATTGGTAAAAAGATCGTATATTTGCCTGTCCGGAACATAAGTGTTTTGACAGCTAAAACGGAATTATACACTCGGATTGCAAAGACGGATTTCATAAAATTCAAAAATCCGGCGGACGAAATAAATAATGACAGTAGTTAAGTAAAAGTTACACTTATACCACCAAATAAGCGGTATAAGCGTAACATAGAATTGATGTGGCTTCTTAAAGGTTTGCAGCAAAAATAATCATAAGTAATTTTAAGACTCGTCAAAACAGCTATCTTTGCTTAAAATATATAAAAACGGAGGTTTTTAGACAGACTGCCGTTGGGCAAGGTAAAAGACAAAAATTTCAGCAATGAAATATTTATAAAAAGTCCTGTAAAACGACATAAAATCAATACTTTTGTAGGAAAAGAAAAATAATGCAAGAAAGTCAAAATATAGAGTGGAAAGAAAAATGGAAAGATGATTATCTGAAATGGATTTGTGGCTTTGCAAATGCAAGTGGTGGTAAAATAATCATTGGTAAAAATGACAAAGGTGAGATTATTGGTTTACAGAACTCAAAAAAACTTCTTGAAGACATTCCAAATAAAGTAATAAACATTCTTGGCATTTTAGTAGATGTTAATCTTCATAAAACCCCAAAAGGAGATTTCCTTGAAATTATTGTTGACCCACAACCTTTTCCTGTTAGCTACAAAGGACAATATCATTACAGAAGCGGAAGTACCAAACAAGAATTAAAAGGTGCTGCATTAGACAAATTTATGCTCGAAAAAAAAGGAAAAAAATGGGACGGAGTTCCAGTTCCAAATGTTTCTGTTAATGACTTAAAGAACGAAACTTTTGAATTTTTCAAAAAAAGAGCAATAATTAGCAAAAGACTTGATGAAAGTATTTTAACCGAAAACAACATCAATATTCTTGAAAATCTGAGATTAATTGAAAAACCATATCTAAAACGGGCATCAATATTACTTTTTCATCCGGACCCTGAAAAATATGTAACAGGGGCATTTGTAAAAATAGGATATTTCCAGTCAGATACGGAGTTAGTATTTCAAGATGAAGTAAATGGGAACTTATTTGAGCAAGTAGAAAAAACGATTGAAATACTTTTCACTAAATACATCAAAGCAATTATCTCGTATGAAGGTATACACAGAGTTGAAACTTATGAATATCCCAAGGATGCTATTCGTGAAGCTATTTTAAACGCACTTGCACATAAAGATTATTCAATCGGTGTTCCAATTCAAATAAGTGTTTACAATGATAAACTTATGATTTGGAATGGTGGTCAATTACCAACGGACTGGACAATTGAGAATTTAATGCAAAAGCATTCATCAATTCCGTATAATCCGGATATTTCAAATACCTTTTTTAGAGCAGGATATATCGAGGCTTGGGGACGTGGCACAATAAAAATAATTGAACAATGTAAGGAACACGGTTTGCCAAATCCTGAATTTCAAAATACCGGAAAAGATTTTTGGGTAGTATTTAAGAAAGATATTTTTAACAAAGAATATCTTGAAAATCTTAAACTTAATGAAAGGCAAGTAAAAGCAGTATTATTTGTAAAAGAAAAAGGGAAAATATCAAATAAAGACTATCAAACTTTAAATAAGTGTTCAAGGAATACAGCAAGTAATGATTTGTCCGAATTATTGAATAGAGATATTTTAATTTCAAGTGGTAAACGAGGTGCCGGAAGTTTTTATAAATTAAATAAATGATTGCACAAAGATTGCACATATTGCACAATAAAAAAGGAGCAAAAAAGGGACATATTATATTTTAAAAGCATAATGTCCGAAATGTCCGATAAAGAGTGTCAAGTATGTGAAGTTTCAAAAGGAACAGCAACAAAAGAATTGCGAGAACTTATAGAAAAATTTAATATTTTAGAACGAAAAGGGAATGTTGGTGCTGGAACTTTTTATGTAATCAAATAAAAAATGAATTAGATAATAATTGGATAAATTGGATAATTTAATGAACCCCAGCCCATAACAATTAAGTATCGTATAACGTCTCCGATAGTTATCTCCGATAGTTATCACCGATAGGAATCGGAGCGAAACGGAGTGAAAGCTTAGATGCAATATCCGTCTAAAGCCGGACAGGTTGTACTGTATGTTGAACTAAACGTGGGATTTTATTACCGTGGCCGGCTTATACATTATTATATTGTGGAATCAATTTTTGCCTGTTTTCCGGGCTGGGAATTTTAGTGCCGTTTTCCCCACCTTTGATATTGTTCTCTTAAAATCCTGCCTTTCAAAATTTGTTTCCGGATGCCTTAGTGATTCTTAGTGTCTTTGAGCCTTAGTGGCAAAATAGCGGAAAATTAGCCACAAAGACACCAAGGCTCAAAGAAACACAAAGAAAAACTCACAAAAGGGGGCACATCATATTTTCCAATCGGGTCAGTTGTTCTGAAATTCTTCGCTCATCTCTCTAAAACCCGAAATTCCTTTGCAGGCTTGGGAATAAATTGTACTTTTGCTCATAATATAAATTTTGAGGATTAATAAATCGGGCAAGATAATCATTGCTCGTGGTTTGAATGCCCGTTGTTGAATTTTAAACCCCGGCAAACAGCAAAAAAAGCTACGTAGGTTTGCCGGAGTTTAGTTCAACAAAAAATATACTGCAAGCCCCAATTACTTGTAAATGTGAAAGTTGACACACAAAACAAACCTTGTCGTAACACGAAAATAATCGTTTCAACCCGCCTGCACCAAGGCTTCGGTGGGCAGGAGTGAGGCACGCAGCATATTTAAACCGTTGTACACCATTTAGAAACACATTCGCTGTATAGGGAAATTTGATAAAAATGATTAAATTTGCAATGATTAATTAAATCGGATAGAATATGTTTAATACGATAGAAATAGACCGCAAAAAGCTGACAATTATGGGGGTGCAATTTCCAAATTTAGAAACCTTGGAAAGTACGGCAAATGCAATCGGGAGTAATATGTTTGAAGGTTTTGAACCCACTTCGAAAAGCGTTGAAATAATTAGAGATTATGTAATTGGAAAAATCACATTGTCTGAATTGATAAAATTTGCAAAGGAAAAATCGTATGTCTGATTTTTATAAATACCTAGACCCCGATTATACCTATACCGACCCCAAAACAGGAATACTCAGAAACTTAGCGGGTATAACAGATCAAGATGCTTTACTTTTTTTTGAAAGTGTAGCTGTTGCAAAACGCATACAAGAACTTTACGAAAATCCCATCAAGATAAAAGGAGCGGAAAGCCTTTTGACTATTCATAAGCATTTGTTTCAAGATGTTTATTCCTGGGCGGGAAAAAAGAGAAAGGTTGAAATAAGTAAAGCAGGCAAACAATTTTTCCCGACTACTCATTTTGACAATGCTTTTCGCTTCATTGACACTTTAATTTCAGATTATAAGAATATACCTAAAAACGATAAACATAGAATAGCCGAGAAATTAGCTGAAATATTGGATAATGTAAATTACCTACATCCTTTCAGAGAAGGAAACGGGCGAGCGCAACGTGAATTTGTAAGATTGTTAGCATTGGAAAAGGACTTAGTATTAAACCTGAATCCACCTGACGATAAAAAGATTTACGACCAATATATGCAAGGGACAATAAATAGTGATGTGAAAGCCTTAACGAAATTGATTTTTGAACTAATTGAAAATTGAAGATAAAGAAAAAAACGGTAACAATTTAAGTATCGTATTGCGTCTCCGATAGTTATCTCCGATAGGAATCGGAGCGAAAAGAAGTGAAAGCGTAGATGCAATATCCGTCTAAAGCCGGACAGGTTGAATCCCGGCATTTTTCTTGTCGGGATGGATTATTGATTGTCGGCTAATTCGGTTCTAACAGTGCCACCCATTTAGGAAAAACAGTACAGGTGGTTTCGGTTTATAATTTTTCAACTAATTCTATAATGGCATTAATATCGGCATCCACCTCCTCGGCCATATCTTCGGGCAACTCCCCGAAACCTTTGAGCCTTTTTGAGTTTGTGTCGCAAAGGATTTCCCACATCTTGGACTTTTTGGAATTACGGATGCGGCTCATATATGTTACGTCTTTGCGCAAACTATATTTCCCGGACATTTCGGCAATCTTTTCTTTAACTTTTGAAATTATCTTGATGTCATTTTCCAGCTCTTTTTCATCCAAATCATTAACAACCTGATAGGTGTTGCCGTTTTTCCCCTTTTGAATGATCTCCTGCAGTTCGTCAACGGATTTCTCAATAAGATACATACTTACTGAGACGGAACGCAAATGATTTTTCGGTAGTTTGACTGTGCCTGACATAGCTTTATTCTTTAATTGGAGTAATTTTTAACATAACTTCATCGTGTGGTGGGACAACGATACCGAACAATAGTCCTGTCAATAAAAATAAATTTCTCATCACTTAATGATTAAATTTGACCGTAAAAATAGTGGATTTTTTTATACTGTAAATTTTTACAATCAACTATTGCGTTTTATGAATTTCCGTTAAAATCGTTAGGAAATTCGGTTCATTACTTGGGTAGATTCCTTCTTTTGTATGCTTATGATGAGGAAAGTTAGAAATTCCAGGATGATGTTTCACGTTATCATATCGGAATATCATCTCATTATTGCCGTTTAAAAAGTGATATTTATATTTTATCTTTATAGGCGATTCCGATACTATTCGCATAACCTCTATAAAATCCAATTTGCCGAAATCAAAGAATAGAGTTCCTTTAAAAATTCCGAAATCGTCACCTGTACTTTTTTTTTCAATCTTCTGTTTAATTACGATATCAAAATCAGATATAACTCTTTCCGTTTTAATAAAGTATTCATCAATTGTCATTTGAGAACTTTCATTTCATTTTTATAATTTAAAAACATTTCATACTCACCGCTCCACTGATAAAAATCACTATTTTCGTCACTAAGATTGCCTTTCTCAAACAGATTATAAAAATTTTCGGAAGTCATATTGTATTTTTTTTCAAAATAATGAAGGTCGGATTGGATTATCCTTAATGCTTTTTTAAGCTGATTAGCTCTGTATGATAAAATTTCATTAAACATTGAATTATAATTACCTTTAAATATGGAAACATAATCATTTAACCTTTTTTCGGTATTTTTATTTAATGTTATATTCAACATAGCACTTATGTTTATTAATTCTATTTGCAAAGATAATTTTTTTTATTAAAAATTTCTTGTTGTTTTATATTATTTTTTACTTTTGTTCGCATAATTACGAAATACGAACATAAAAATTAAGTATTATGGAAATTAAAATTCTCGGAACAGGTTGTCCCAACTGCCAAAGGCTTGAGACAACGACGCGCAATGCCGTTGAAGAGCTTGGCATTGATGCGAACATAACAAAGGTGGAAGACATAATGAAAATTATGGAATACGGCATTATGCGTACACCCGGACTGGTAATAAACGAAAAGGTGGTACTCAGCGGGAAAGTGCCTGCCAAAACCGAAATGATACAATTGTTAACCGGCATTTAAACCTTTGTACTATGAAGACAAATTTTTTTTTAATAAGTTTATTGGCGGTACTTCTTTCTTTTACGGAACTGCCGGCGCAAAAGGCGGAAAACGATAACAATATCGAAGTTTATTATTTCCATTACACCCACAGATGCGCAACCTGTCAGGCTGTCGAAGCAGTTACCGAGAAATCATTGAAGGAGCTTTATCCCGAAAAGATGAAAAACGGAGAAATAACCTTTTTATCCGTTAACATTGAGGTGGAAAGTAATCAGTCTTTGGTTGACCGATTCAAGGTGGGAGGCCAAACTTTGATATTCACAAAAAATGATAAAATTGAAAAAGACCTGACCAACAAGGCTTTTATGTATGCCCGCGATCAACCTGAAAAATTGAAGGCTGCCATTAAAAAAACCGTTGAAGCTATGTAGCAGCTATGGAGTTTTTAACAAACATACTTGACAGCACTTCCATACCGGTATTGTCTGCCTTTATTCTGGGATTGATGACGGCCATAAGCCCTTGTCCTCTTGCTACGAATGTTACGGCAATTGGTTTTATAAGCCGCGATATTGAAGACAGACGAAAGGTGTTCATCAACGGAATTATATACACTTCCGGAAGAGCGGTAACTTACACGGGGCTCGGACTTATTTTTTATTTTGGTGCCGAAACGTTTAAAATTTCCGGTTTTTTTCAGCAATGGGGCGAAAAGATGCTCGGTCCGTTACTTATAATTATCGGTTTGTTTATGCTGGATATTTTTAAAGTAAAGTTCCCCGGACTTTCCTTTCTGAATGATAGGATGGAACAGAGTAGTAAAAAAGGATTTTGGGGTGTGTTATTGCTCGGTATCGTATTTGCCCTTGCATTTTGTCCTTATAGCGGTGTTCTCTATTTCGGGATGTTGATACCTATGACAATTGGCAGCGTATCGGGTTTATATTTTCCGTTAATATTTGCTCTTGGAACCGGAATACCCGTAATAATTTTCGCATGGGTAATCGCTTTTACACTTGGTGAGGTGGGAACCATTTTCAATAAGGTTAAAGTATATGAAATTTGGTTCAGAAGGATTATCTCAATCTTGTTTATCGGGGTAGGAATTTATTATATCATAATTATCTATTTGTGAACATTATGACCGGAAAAAAGATATTTTTTGTAATTATGATTCTCGTTTTATGGGTAATCATATACCTTAATCTTCAGAGAGTTACCGATTATTTTATTTTTAATGTTTTTCAAATGCCCTCCGGTACTCATCTGACGGAATCAATACGTTTTTTTATTTTTGAAACACCCAAAGTGCTGATGCTGCTTGTTTTGATAATTTTTGTAGTAGGCATTATCCGCTCATATTTTTCTCCCGAAAAGACGAGGAAATCACTTGAGGGAAAGTCACTGTTTACCGGTAATATCTTTGCCGCTCTTCTCGGCATAGTAACACCGTTTTGTTCCTGTTCGGCAATACCCCTTTTCCTTGGGTTTGTGGAGGCCGGAATTCCAATCGGAGTAACCTTTTCGTTTCTGATAGCCGCACCTATGATAAACGAAGTGGCTGTAGTGCTTCTGCTCGGGTTGTTCGGCTGGAAAGTAACTGTTATTTATATCTCGACAGGTTTGCTAATAGCAATCATATCGGGATTTGTAATTGAAAAACTGAATCTTCAAAGATATGTTGCCGACTGGGTTTTTCAGGTCAAATCGAAGCATTCGCAGGAAGGTGAAACAAAACCGTCTTTCGATGAACGCATTGATGCAGGCCGGCATTCGGTAAAAGAAATAGTGGGTAAGATATGGATTTACATTATCATCGGTATTGCCATAGGTGCCGGCGCACACGGATATGTCCCCGATGACTATATGGCAAGTGTTCTCGGTAACGAAAACCGATTTTCCGTGCCCCTTGCCATACTTGTAGGCGTGCAGTTATATTCCAATGCCGCAGGAATAATACCGATAGTGAGCGTACTTATTGAAAAGGGAGTTTCGCTGGGAACATCTCTTGCCTTTATGATGTCTGTAATAGGGTTATCGTTGCCCGAGATTATTATTCTGAAAAAAGTTTTGAAATGGCAACTGATAGCTGTCTTTGTGGGGGTGGTCTCTTTGGGAATTGTTATTGTGGGATATGTTTTTAATTTTATTATGTAGATTTGTGATAAAGAAATGAGGTTATCTTTGTAGAATAATTTTAAAAAATGACACATCATCATCACGAAACGAGCGGCAGAAATCTCGGGATAACCGTTTTTCT
>JALSSR010000179.1 GCA_026984135.1 Bacteroidales bacterium | reverse complement strand
AATTGCAGAATAACCGGCAATAGCAGTGGGAATGGATTAAGTAATCCGACAGGACCTCCCGGGCTTCATGGTGATGGTGGAAACGGAGGCGGTATTTGCTGCGATTCACTGGTGATGATCAATTGTCTAGTTTTTAACAATAAGTCCGGCGCAGGTGGATACGGTCAAGAACACGGTAGTGAAGGAGGCGACGGCGGAGGAGTTTGTTTTGGGCATAGAGGACAAATTATAAACTCAACTATTGTAAATAATATTGCAAACTCGGGAGGCTTTGGCCTTGTCGGTTATTGGGGATTACCTGGTAAAGGCGGAGGTGTTTATCACTATTACTATGAAGAAGCGTTCCTCACAAACTCGATCATTGCTTATAATTTGGCCGACACATTATACGGCACTTATGGAAATTCCGATTTATTCGGCACATATAATGCACAATATACGCTTGTTTTGGATACTGCAAATTTCACTTTGAACGGATATAATAATTTAATTGGTATTTCTCCCGAGTTTACCGACCCGCCGAATGATTTTACTCCGATGATTAACAGCCCGGCAGTAAATGGCGGCACACCGGATACATCAGGCCTTTTCTTACCAGAAATTGATTTGCTTGGAAATTTGAGAATATCGGAAGATACGGTTGATATCGGTGCTTTTGAGTATCAATATATTACATATATTAATTCTATTAAAGACACGAAACCGGTATTAATATTTCCTAATCCGAACAATGGCCTGTTTTGGGTCACAAGTAATGTCAATTCTATAGAAAAGTTGGAAATTTTTAGCTATTCCGGGAAAAAGATAAAAGAAATAAAACCGGATATTCAGCCCTACCATATTAATATCTCGGATTGTCCCAAAGGGATATATATTATTGTGATAAAGAACGGTGCCGACATTTATTCCGAAAAGGTTGTTATCCGATAAAATCCAGGTAAAATTATTTTGTAATTCATCTTATTCTTTTTTGTACTTTTGCACCCAATTTTTTTGAACAAATAGTTGATATGATAAATATAACATTTCCGGATAAGACCGTAAGACAGTTTGAAAATGGTGTCACTGCACTTGAAATAGCAAAGAGCATCAGTGAAGGACTGGCGCGCAATGTACTGTCTGCCAAGGTGGACGGTGAGGTTATTGATGCCACCCGCCCCATTGATCATGATGCCCAATTACAATTGCTTACCTGGAATGATGTCGAGGGAAAATCAACAATGTGGCATTCTTCCGCACATCTTATGGCCGAGGCTGTTGAGATTTTATATCCGGGTTCAAAGTTCGGTATAGGTCCCGATATTGAGAATGGCTTTTATTATGATATTGACCTCGGCGATAAAGTTATCTCTGAGAACGATTTCAAAAAAATTGAGGATAAAATGCTGGAACTCGCCCGCCAAAAGCAAGAATTTACCCGTAAAGAGGTTTCGAAAGAGGATGCAATAAAATATTTTACGGAAAAGGGCGACGAGTATAAACTTGAGCTTATCAACGAGTTGAAAGACGGAGAAATAACATTTTACCAATCAGGTATTTTTACCGACCTGTGTCGTGGACCACATATTCCCAATTCCGGTTTTATTAAAGCGGTTAAAATATTAAGCGTTGCGGGTGCTTATTGGCGCGGCGACGAAAAAAGAAAGCAGCTGACAAGACTTTACGGGATTACATTCCCAAAGAAAAAGGAACTTGACGAATTTTTGGTTAAGCTTGAAGAGGCAAAAAAACGTGACCACAGAAAGATTGGAAAAGAGCTTGAACTTTTCACCTTTTCACAAAGAGTTGGAGCCGGGCTTCCGCTATGGTTGCCAAAAGGTGCTCAGTTGCGCGAAAGACTTGAAAATTTCCTGAAAAAGGTTCAGCGTGAAGCGGGATACGAGCCCGTTATCACTCCTCATATCGGAAAAGTTGACCTTTATAAAACATCCGGACATTATGACAAATACGGAGAAGATTCTTTCAGGCCGATCTCAACTCCCATTGAAGGAGAAGAATTTTTTCTCAAGCCGATGAATTGTCCCCACCATTGTGAAATATACAAGTCAAAGCCCCACTCCTATCGTGACCTGCCGGTAAGGTATGCCGAATTCGGCACCGTTTACCGTTATGAGCAAAGTGGTGAACTTCACGGACTTACACGCGTCAGAGGCTTCACTCAGGATGATGCGCACATCTTCTGCACTCCTGATCAGGTTAAAGATGAGTTTAAAGGTGTGATGGATATTGTAATGAAAATATTC
>JALSSR010000178.1 GCA_026984135.1 Bacteroidales bacterium | reverse complement strand
CTGAAGATATGTATATGATTTCCAATGCCGGGGGAAATAGCGGCGGTTACGGATACCTCAATCTTTGGAAAATTAGCGGTGATATTGGAAACGAAACAGTTGACAACCTCGGACTAACGGGAATTCCCGAACCGTGGTCGAATTGGTCCGGAGCTTTTGGCGGCAATCTGGCTCCTCAATTAGGTAGCGACCAGCGTATTAATTCCGGTGACGGCAGAATACAAAATGCCGTTTACAGGCACGGAAAATTATGGTGTGCACATCATATTTTCCTGCCGGCTGAAAATCCCGACCATTCGGCAATACAGTGGTGGGAATTATCAACCGACGGCACTATTTTACAACGCGGCAGGATTGAAGACACTTCAGGCTATTATCATTTCACATTCCCCACTATTGCAGTAAACTCAAAGGAAGACATTATGATCGGATATGGCAGTTTTTCACCCGAACAATACGCTGCAAGCAGCTATTCTTTCAGGTTTGCCGACGACCCGCCCAACACCCTTCGAACCCGTTATCAATTTAAAGACGGTTTAGCTCCTTATTATAAAACTTATGGTGGTGACAGAAACCGTTGGGGTGATTATACGGCAACCTGTGTTGACCCGAACGATGATCTTGATTTCTGGACTTTACAAGAATATGCAGAACTTCCGGGCGGAGGATACGACAGTTGGGGTACCTGGTGGGCTTATATAGACCTTGATGCCGTTCCTTCACCTGATTTTGAAGCAAATATAACATCCGTCCCCACAGGTACAAGTGTTAATTTTACCGACCTCACAAAATATGCCCCCGAGCAATGGCTTTGGATTTTTGAGGGTGGTACACCTTCAACTTCCACGGAACAAAATCCTCAAAACATAGTTTATCAAAATACAGGCCTTTATGATGTTACACTTATTGCATCAAACTATCTCGGTTCCGATACTTTAACTTTAGAAAACTATATTAACTCCAACACGACAATACTCCCGGAGGTTAACTTCACGGTCAATGATACTATTCCACGTACAACCGATACCGTATATTTCAACGATCTTTCGGTTTACAACCCCGTTATTTGGCAGTGGGAGTTCAATCCCGGCACAGTAAATTTTATTAACGGTACAAGCCCGGCATCTCAGAATCCGGCGGTTATTTTCACTTCTCCAGGCATTTACACCGTTACACTTACGGCAACAAATCCCAATGGCAGCAACTCACTACAAAAGGAGGAATATGTTTTCTCAGGAGGAGTTCCGATGCCTTTCTTAGAAGATTTTGAGACCAAATCCCTGAATGATAAATCGTGGTTGGTGAATAATCCCGACAATGACAAAACCTGGGAATTGGCACATACGGAAGGAACTTTCCCCGGCGATAAAGCTGCAAATATTGAATTCAGATATTATGGAAACTTTGGTGAACGTGACGAGCTTGTCTCTCCGTTAATAAATATGACGACGTTTCAATCCGCTTTTCTTAAATTTGATTATGCCTACGCCCAAAGGATGGCCCAATATACCGACTCTCTGATAGTTTACATTTCCGACGATTATCCGGCCTCTAAAACAAGAATATTGACATTGGGTCAGGATACAACAGGAAATTTTGCTACGGTTCCGCCGGTGATGTCGGAGTTTATACCTGCATCCGAATCGGATTGGTGTGAAGGTAGCGACTTTGTCGAATGCAAAACGGTTGACCTCTCGGAATGGTCGGGAAAACCGGACATAAGGGTTATTTTTGAGTCATACAACGGATTTGGAAACAACCTCTTTATTGATAATGTTTCGATTGCAAGTCCGGAAGCAGTGGATGAAACGATTTCAGAATCTCCGAACATCACTATATTTCCAAACCCTGCTAACGGAAAATTCACCGTTATGGTTAAAACCGGAATACAGATTAATAATATTAAGGTGATAAATCTGACGGGACAAATCATTTACAATTTGAATATAAGCTCTGCAAGTTCCGTATTAAAATTCAAGATTGATCTTGGTAGTCAGCCAAAAGGCATCTATCTCGTAAAAATTACGGGAAATAACATTTCTATGACAGATAAATTAATTTTGAAATAGCTGAAGATGCACTTGTAATCCTAAAGCTCTGTGAGTTCCCTGACTTCCGTTAGTGCTTTTCTTATCCTGTTTTCAGTCACCTGAATATCTCTAAGCAATTCGGCATTCAGATTGCGGCAAAGCACGATACCGCGGTTAAGAATTTCCTGCTTTTCGGCTTTCGTCAAGGTCTGAAGTG
>JALSSR010000177.1 GCA_026984135.1 Bacteroidales bacterium | reverse complement strand
TTAAATATTAACTATTTATTATTTTCCGGCTTTTTCTTTATCCAATTGTGCAGATTTGGCTTTAATATATTTTATCAATTTGCCTACATCTTTTGGATCTACGTGTTGATTAGGCATAGCCAATTTATAGTATTGACGCATACCTTCGATATCAGGATCTTTATATTTAGATTCTGGATTCAATATCCACTCTTTCAACCATTTATCATCTCTACGTTTATGAACATTGTATAAATCAGGTCCGTTAAACGGTTCGCCGAATTTATGACAAGCATTACATCCGTAATTCAAGAATTCCATTTCACCCGGCAATAAGTTTTTCAACTCAATTGCAGAGGGTTTAAATGCTTGCATTTTGTTGTCCCACATAATTCTGTCATTCAATGCCAATACACGTTTGTTTTCGGCATCTTGATCGAATTTAACAGTTAAGTGTCCAACCAATTGACGTTTTTTAGGACTGTTTTGCGGATCCACAACGATAGGATAAACACCCGCTTTTTCAGCATTAAACTTGATAGTGGCTGTTTCACCGGGAGAATAAGGATACATTTTGTCATAAGAAACCAATTCATAAACATAATGATCCATAGGAGTAGTTCCCAAGTTGGTTAAGTGAATGACCACATCTTGTCCTTGTTTAACATTGATGTCAGCAGGCGTAACTTTGCCGTCTTTAATAGTTCCAAAAACTTCAACAGTATTTCCTTTGGTTTCAACTTTTTCTGCGCCGGCAGCTGTTGCATAAGGAGATTTGCTCATCTTAACAATATTGGTTCCAACAGGATAGGCTTCCAAATTATTTTTTTCATAATAATTGCGATCCATCATTACAGTGTAGTGAGGTTCACCCATTGGTAAAGGCATATCGTAGATTAATTTTGGATGTTCTGCCGCAATATCAATCAATTGGTGGTTTTGCGGGTGCAAAGGTCCTACCGGATTGAAACGGTCAATAGATAATTTGTTCAAAGCAATCAAATATTTACCTTTTGGCGATTTTGTGTCTCCGTGATAAGATACCAAGTGACCGATATTATAATGTGAAGGAACAAAATCCAATACTTTCAAGTTTTTGTAATCCCATTTGGTAACACGTGAGTCAACATAAATAGAAGTATAAACAACACCATCTCTGCTGTCATATTGGTTATGTAATGGTCCTAAACCTACTTCTAAACTACCGTGAAGTGCTTTTTCCTTGTTAATGATAGGAATACCATAGTCATCTTTTCCCTCAAAATCTTTATTTTTAATAGCTTTCATAATTTTATCAAAGCTATAAACCCAAGCATGAGAGTCCAATTTACCTGCAACGATGATATATTCACCACTAGGGTTAACATCAACACCGTGAGGAGATTTGGGTTCAGGTATCAAGTAAAGTAATCCGTATTTGATAGATTCGGGAATGGTAATTACGTGCATTCCGTTGATAACTTTTCTACCGATTTTGCCTGCTTTAAACAATTCTTCCGCTTTTTTCCAGTTCGTAACGTGTAAGTAGTCAACGTCTCTTGACGAACAACCGGCTTCAAACGGAGGACGTCCTTTCATGATACCACCGAAATAAACTTCGGAACAGAATGAGTTAGTGAATCCCCAACCATAAGATACAGCTTTTCCTGCATCGGATAAATCTTGTGTATAAGGAGGAAATTCAAAAGTGAATGATTTTCCTAAATCAACATTTCCTGTGTTATTATCAAATTTCCAATAGGTAACACCACCTCTCCAATATTTTTTGTAATTGGCTTCAGTAAGCGGATAGTATTTTCTATCAAATGGAGCGGGATATTGAGCGGCTTCCATAAAATATTCGGAATTCGGAGTAAAGAAACATCCACCATGGTCAGAACGATAAATAGGATTTTGAATAACGTGTTTTACACTCCAATCTCTTAAATCTACTACATATACTCTTGGATTTGCTTTGTCATTGATGACCATCCATTTGCCATTATAATCTGCATCGGTTTCAGAAAATCCGGGATGGTGAGTATCTCCCCAAAGGATTTCAGTCCCATCGATAAAACCGTCTTTCATCAAGTTATAAGTTTCTTCCGAATAACCATAACCTGCATAAGGTTGACGGGTGTTGATAGGGATATATTTTACCATACGCATTGAAGGAAATACATAAGAAGGCATATTTCCTTCTTGTCCACCGGAATTGGCAGTAATACCTTCATCTTTAACGTTGTCGGGTGTATATGTTTTAACTGCGGCTAAAACATCATCTTCATTT
>JALSSR010000176.1 GCA_026984135.1 Bacteroidales bacterium | reverse complement strand
TCACTTTTTCTGCAAAACGTATAAACCATTGGGAGAGTTTTATTCCCGTTTTTTATTTCTCGGTTTATCAGGCCCTGAATACTTTTGACTAACATCTGCTCGTCGATTGATCGATTCTCCAGAGAAATGTGATAAACAGATCTTGGTTTTACGGATTTATTCAGTTTAGCGCTGCAATTCATTATGGAAATAAGAACCACCAAAACAACCGCAATACATAGTTTTTCAATAGGGTTACGTCTTTTCAAAGTCGATAGTCTCATGTTTATTGCTCTTTTCAATGCAATCATTTCATCTTTTATGAATTAGAATTGTACACTTTTTTCACGGGACAATCAAGCCATTCCTATCATCGCAACACCATCATCTTGCGCATATCCTTTTGACTTCCAGATATTAAAATAGAAAAATAAATACCGCTGGGCACAGAAATGCCGGCCTGATTCCTGCCATCCCATTGAACCGAATAATTTCCTCTCTCCTGGAATTGGTTTACCAATTCCCGAATTTTCTCTCCAGAAACATTGTAGATAACCAGTTTTACAAAATCTCCCTTATCAAGCGAATAGGCAATATTGGTTACAGGATTAAATGGATTCGGGTAGTTTTGATTCAGTTTAAAATGAATGGGGATGGACGAATCCCCACTATTGATTCCCGATGCACCGGAACGATATTGAATCAAACAATCCATAAATTCGGAAGGACCAACTATTTCATACAGAGAATCTGAGCGTAAGCTTTTATATGTATGATAAACAGCCGTCAGGTTATTATCCCAGGCCAAAATATAAACCATAATAAAAGGCATAGAAAAGGCATACCTTCGTATTTGTTTTTCCAGTTCAGAAGATGTCTGTTTGCCTTCACGAATTGTCTCTACAAAGTACCCCATCTTTTTATTGTCGCCGGAAAAAACATAACTATTTCCGGGTAATTGATTTGAATGTTTTGGCTCGATCAAGAAAACTCCCTTCGCGCCTGAATAATCTGCATACATCTGATAGGTGTGTTTTTCATTACCCAGCACATCCAGGGCTGTAATGCAGCTTATGTCCATTGTCTTATCAGCGTCTTGTGTATCGTACAGGAATTTGATTAACCCCTCAGTTGACATGAGTGATGGTTTTACGTAGCCCCGCCCGCTGGGCCCTGCCACAAATGTATCGTTAAAATGTGTTTGGGCAGAGCTGTTATAATAGTACCAGGCTACAAAGGGGGCATAAATGCTTAAAGCAGGTGAAATCGTCCAGCCCAATGGGAATTTTCCTCGATAATAATTTGTCCAAAGAGGATTTCTCATAAAATTCATGTCATACTGAATATTATCTCCATCTGAAACAATGAAGCAAACATATTTTTTCCCCTTCTGGTAAGTACCCGTCTTTTCATTTTGTTTAAGAGAATTGGGCAACTTAAATAATCCGTGAAATGAAAGATTATTCGCATAGTCTGCCGCAATTAAGCGATCATTTTTTTTACTCAGGAGATTGACAAAAGCAATCTCTAATGAAACACCATCCTGACCTTGCTTTAAAAAAGAAGCATCCGGCCAGCCCAATACATCAATATTTGAAGGAAGGAGTTCAAGAATCTGATTGAGTAATAGAATTTCATCCTGACGGTTCAATGGATCTAAGTTAATAGCAAATGTTTTTTTGAAAAATATATAGTCCCTTAAATCAGAGATAGTATTGGCAATAGAAACCACTGCGGTAGAATCAGCCCGTGGCAATATATTTTCAATTGCCCATTCATAACCCTCACGTTTTGAAACAATTTTTGAAGACGTCCCGGTAGAAATATCAGGAAAGAACCACTCAGATTTTGTAAAATCCATCAGCAATTTCTGTTGGGGTGATAGTTCAGTCACAAGTGATGGCGTGAAAAGCATGGCTTCATTTTGAGCCGCATACGAACACGCAATTGGTAATGTCCAGGGGCGCTGAGGATCCCAAATAACATAATTTTTAATTTTATCCTGTGCAAATTCTACCATTGTTGAATAATGTTTTATATTGGAGATCAGACTGTAGTTATTCCGATAGTCCATCAGCCAATTCATGTCGGTATCCCGTAAAATGGTATAAATCATGGGTAGGGAATCATCACCATTTTTTATTTTTTGATTAATGATCCCCTGAATACTTTTGATAAGTACTTGCTTCTGAAATTCTAAATCTTTTAAAAAGATATAATAAACCCTATTTGATCTCGAAAAGGCTTCATTTACACTTATCCAAACGGTTGATGTTAATA